>CAZBKU010000054.1:0-10081 GCA_964492585.1 uncultured Thermoplasmatales archaeon
TGATCGCCAGGCGTCGGCTCCGGCCCTCCTGGTGGGAGCCGATCAGGCCTGCGGCCTCCAGCCGGCCCACGTGGTGGCTGGCGGTGGAGATCGCCACGTCGGCCCGGCCCGCCAGGGTCTGAAGGTCGGTACCCCCGGCGTCGACCAGTGCCCTGAGCACGGCCTGGGCACCGCGGGCTTTGAGCACGCTGGCCGCTGGTCGGGTGTCCGGTGGGACCTGGCCCGACAGGAAGAAGCAACGGTACCCGTAGGCCTGCTCCTCGACGAGCAGGTCGCTGGCCAGGAGGAGAGCCAGGTGGTGCTCGAGCCGCCGTCGGCCGAGCTCGAGCTGGCGGGCCAGGGCTGAGAAGTGGAGCCCTGGCGTGTCCTGGATCGCCTGGTAGATGGCTGCCCGCGTCTCGTTGTCGAGCAGGTCGTCGCGGTCGACGCGATGGTAGAGACCGAGCAAGCCCAGGGGACCTGTGCGACGCAGCCAGAACCAGAGACCCGCCAGGCTGCTTAGACCGGCGATCGTCAGCCAGATGCCGACGGGCTGGCCCGTGGGCCCACCGGCCGATCGGGCGGCGTCGGGGAGGGGTCAGGCGTCGGTCCCGTGGCGTCGACGTAGGTGGCCTCACCGAGGATCTGTGCGTCTGTCACGACGCCCTGGCCGACGAAGGCCTCCCAGGTCAGGTTCCCGGAGCCCGGGATCTCGACCTCGAGGGAGAGCGGGGGGACAGCGTCGCGCTGGGCCAGCACCCGGGCGCCGTCTTGATCGCACCAGCCCTCGCAAAGGCGGAACCCGAGCCGATCGGCCGCGTCGTCCTGGTCTCGCCCCTCCCACGTCACGGTGACCTGGGCGCGGTCAGCATCGGCGGGGGGGGTCAAGCCGCCCTCGGGTGCGTCGAGGCCGCCGGGGTAGAGACCGGCGACGTCGCCGGCGCCCGTGTAGACCTGGAACGTCCCCTCGAAGCGTTCGGTGCCGAGGTGCTCGGTGCTCTGATCGCCAGACAGGGCGGGCCCCGCCAGGCCGACAGCCAGGCCGAGGACGAGCAGGAGAAGGGTCGTGACCGGCCGGGCCCGCATGGGCGATCAGCCTCGCGGGCGCTTCTTAAGCGTTCAGGCGAGCTCGTTGAAACCCGGCCTGGGATCAACCGTCCAAGAACCGCTCGGCGCTGGGGCAGATGTCCTGCAACCTGCAGTCCCCGCAGCTGGGGTTCCGGGCCGTGCAGGTCTTGCGTCCGTGCTCGATCAACAGGTGGGTCCAGCGCTTCCAACCTTCCTTGGGCAAGAGCTCCATGAGCTCGCGCTCGGCCTTGTCGGGGTTGGTGGTCGTGGTGAGGCCCAGGCGCTTGCTGATCCGTTTGACGTGGGTGTCGACGACCACGCCCTCGGTCTTGTCGAAGCCGTGGTGGAGGACGACGTTGGCGGTCTTGCGCCCCACGCCGGGCAGGTCGGTCAGCGCGGTCATGGTGTCGGGGACCTGGCCGTCGTGCTCGTCCATGATGATCTGGGCCGAACCGATCAACCGCTTGGCTTTCTGTTTGTAGAACCCGGTGGAGTGGACCAACTCCTCGACGTGCTCCAGATCTGCCTTGGCCATGCGCTCCGGGTCCGGGTAGTGCTTGAAGAGCTCAGGGGTCACCCGGTTGACCATCTCGTCGGTGCACTGTGCCGAGAGGATCGTTGCCACGAGCAACTGGAACCGGTCGTCGTAGTCAAGGCTGATGTCCCAGTCGGGGAACTCGTACAGCAGGCGGTCGGTGACCACCTGGGCGCGGGCTTGCTTGTCCACCGAGCCGGCCAAGGCCCGTGGGGGACTTGAGGGCTCCGGCCGTCCGGCGCGGCCTCGCGTTGTCCCAGGCTTGGTGGGGTGCGCGTGAGATACCAGGCCTTCGTCGGTGCACTGGGGCATTGAAGGCACCTCCCACCTTGGTATGGTTGTGTTCCGATGTCAGGTACCGTCTACATACCTGGTATCGGGATGAAAGTGATGCACCATGGCTGAGGATCCCCTTCCCACCAACGACGACCCCGGCTGGTACAAGCTGATCGTCCTGGCCGTCGTCGCCGTCCCCTTCCTGTTGACCGTCCTTGCCGTCTGGACCTTCTGGGGCCAGGCGGTCGGATGGCTGGAGATCGGTCTCCTGGTCGGCACCTGGGCTGCCACCGGCATGGGCATCAGCGTCGGCTACCACCGCATGCTGACCCACGACGCCTTCGAGGCCCACCCTGCCGTCCGCGCCGTCCTGTTGAGCCTGGGCTCGATGGCCATGCAGGACAAGCCCAGCGACTGGGCGGCCACCCACAAGCGCCACCACGCCCACGCCGACAAGGAGGGCGACCCCCACAGCCCGCTGGAGGGCTTCTGGCATGCCCACGTCGGCTGGCTCTTCCGGGACCGGTTCGTCCGCTCGGGCCCCCTCTACGAGAAGCTCCGATCCGACCCTGTGGTCCGCGCCGTCGACCGCAACTACCTCCGGATCGTCGCCGCCGGCTTCCTGATCCCGGCGCTCATCGCAGGGCTCGTGACCATGAGCTGGACGGGTCTCTGGACCGGTTTGCTCTGGGGTGGGTTCGTGCGCGTCTTCTTGGGTCACCACGTGACGTGGAGCGTGAACAGCGTCACCCACCTGTTCGGCACCCGGCCCTACGACACCCCCGACCAGGCCCGCAACAACCCGGTCGTCGCCCTGCTCGGGTTCGGCGAGGGATGGCACAACAACCACCACGCCTTCCCCCGGGCCGCCTTCCTAGGCCATGCCTGGTACCAGGTGGACCCGGGCCGCTTGCTCATCCGCGCCCTCGAGAAGCTGGGCCTCGTGTGGAACGTGTGGATGCCCGACGAGGAGACCCGCCGGCGCCGCCGGTCGGCCACCTGAGCCCGACCAAGGCCCCTGCCCGGGATCCCGGACCCCCGCCCGGCGCCAGCTCGGCGTGGGGACCGCTTTTGCCCACCGGCGTGTTTGGGCTCGTGTGCCCATCGACTTCGAGCCCTCCGAGGACACCAAAGCTGTGGTGAAGGGGATCACCGGTTTCGCGGACAAGCACGCAACCCCCCTGGACGACAAGCACCCGACCTTCCTGGAGGACGAGCAGACCTACCTCCGAGAGGACGGCCGGTTGACCCAAGAGATCGTCGACGACATCGACCAGCTTCGGCGCAAGAGCGCCCAGGCGGGGTTCTACGCCCTGGCCATGCCCGAGGAGGTCGGTGGCGGGGGCCGGCCCTTCGTGGACGTAGCCCTGGCCATGCAGCGCCTCAACCAAGACGGGCTCGGGTTCAAGCCCAACGTCCTGGCCTCCGTCGAGGGACCCAGCCACATGCTCTTGGCCATGGACGACGACCAGGTCGGCCGCTGGCTACGGCCGATGTGCAACGCCGAGATCTCCACCGGGTTCTGCCTGACCGAGCCCGGCGCCGGCAGCGACGTGGGGGCCATCCAGACCACCGCCGAGCCCAAGGGTGACGGCTGGGTCATCGATGGCACCAAGACGTTCATCACCAACGCGCCCTACGCCGACTGCTTCGAGGTGTTCGCCCGGACCAGCGGCGACCGGGGCCTGGAGGGGATCAGCCTGTTCATGGTCGACCGGGACCAGGACGGCGTCGAGGTAGGAGCCGTCCAGCAGTCGATCGTGGCCGACGGGCTCCAAGCCGATGTGACCTTCCAGGGCGTCGAGGTCGGCCCCGAGCACCTGATCGGCCAGGAGGACATGGGGTTCCAGCTGGCCATCCGGAACATCGGGCTGACCCGGGTGATGATCGGGGCGATGTGCGTGGGCCTGGCCCAGCACTGCCTGGACGAGGCCGTGGGCTACGCCCAACAGCGCGAGACCTTCGGCAAGCCGATCGGCAAGAAGCAAGGCGTCAGCTTCCCGCTGGCCGACGCGGCCACCCGGATCTACGCCGCCGAGAACATGCTGTTGAACACGGCCTGGAAGCTGGACCAGGGCGAACCCTGCATCAAAGAGTCCAGCATGATCAAGCTCTACTGCACCGAGACCCTGTTCGAGGTGGCCGATGCGGCCGTCCAGACCCTGGGCGGCAGCGGGATCATGCGGGAGACCGGGCTCGAGAAGGTGTTCCGCTGGGCCCGGATGATCCGCATCCCCGAGGGCACCAGCGAGATCCAGCGCAGCACGATCGCCAAGACCCTGGGCCTGTGACCCGGGCCAGACACCTGCCGGGCCCGGGCCACGTCAGCCCTGGAGCGGCTTGTCCGGTCGGACCCTCACGCGCTGACCGAGGCCCCCGAAGGACCCTCGCTTGGCTCCCTTGCGCCCTGCCAGATCGTGTAGCCCAGCGGCCACAGCGCCACGATCAGAGCGGCGCTCTGCACGTAGAAGAGCACCGGGAACACGGGGACGAACCGGGAGAGGGCGGCGATCACCAGCGCGCCAGCCACGATCCCGCCGGCATGTCGGCTGAGGACACCGCTCTTGTTGACCCCGACCGCGAAGGCCACGGCACCGATCCCGAACACGACCGAGCCTGTCATCAAGACGGCCGGGAAGATGGCCGCGTCCAGGGCAGCCTGGACCGCGGCGACCTCCTCGGGTCCCAGGCCCGCCTGGAAGGCGGCCACCGGGGCCATCTCCATGGCCGGCAGGAGCGCGAAGAACACGCTGCCGAGGACGACGAACGGGAGGCCCACGGCGCTCCATCGGTCCTCGCCGGCCTCCCGCAAGCGGCCTCGGAGCGCGATGAACGCCAGGGCCAAGAGGCCCGAACCCACGGCCAGGAGCAAGTGGGAGAAGACCCAGATCCCCGTATGGGCGGCGACCTCGGTGGCGATGGCCTCGTAGAGCCCGGGCTCGCCGACCCGGGTCCCGATGTGGGGATGCATGAGGAAGGAGACGAGCACGACCACGGGAGCCACGAACAAGCTGGCCGCACCCCAGCGCGCCCTCGAGGAGGCCGACATCAGGCATCCCTCCGGGGGACGGTGCCGATGCCGACGTTGAGCTCGGTCGTGAGGAACCCTCCACCCCCGGGGGCAGGTCGCTCCCCCAGGGCAGCCTCGATCATCCCGAGAGCGCGCGCCCGCTGGTCCTCACCTAACGTGGCGACCAGGCTGGCCGGGATGGGGTTACTGTTGGCCAGCACCTCCCAGTAGTGCTCGGCAGAGTCGAACCTGGCATCCGCGACGATCGGCTGCACGCGCACGTCCACGAGCCCCGCCTTCCCCAGCCTGCGGGCTAGCTCGTCGCGGTCGGCGACCTGCAAGGGCGGCGAAGGGTTCTCCGTGCTGGGCACCGGGGCCTCGGGGGCCGCCGTCTTGACCGCCCGGATGAACGTGTGCACCAGCCCGGCCTTCTCCAGCGGCCCGAAGGCGGAGATCAGGACCTGACCTCCGGGTCGCACGACCCGTACCATCTCGGACAGGCCCCGGGCCATGTCCGGGAAGAGCGAGACGCCATGTTGGGAGGCGGCCACGTCGAAGCTGTCGTCGGCCAGGTCAAGGTCGGTCCCGTCCATGACGCGTGCATCCAGGTTGGAGAGCCCCGCGTTGCGCGCTCGTGCGCGGAGGTGCTCGACCATGGCTGGCGCGTAGTCGGTGGCCAGCACCTCGGCCCCGGAGCGTGCTGCCGGGAGGCTCAGCGCCCCGGTGCCGGCGGCCACGTCCAGGAACCGCGTGCCCGCGTCCAGCTTGACGTAGCCGAGCGCCTGCTCGCCTGACGCCTGGTTGATCGGTGTGACGAGGTCATCGAAGCCGTGGGCGACCTCGTCCCAGTCCTCTGCTTGGATCTCGGGTGTTGCCATGTGGTTCCCACCAGGTCCCGGGACGTGCAGGCGCTTGGTAAACCCGCGTGGGCGGCCCGCCAACGGTTCGGTCGCCGATGCTCGGCCGGTGACGCATCGGTTGGCCCAGGTGCAACCGACCGGACACTTCATGCCTCCGCGCGCCTGTGGACCTCCGTGGACGGGCTGGACGCGGCCATCCTGCGCGAGATGTGGCGGGACCAGACCCTGATCTGGGGCGGGCTCGACCCTCGCCTGGGCACCACCGAGATCGCCGACCGTCTCGACGTTGACCGCACCACGGTGTGGTCCCGGCTCAAGGCGTGGCGGGAGACCGGTTTCCTGGTGCGCCAGGAGGTGGTACCCAACCCGGCCCTCTTCGGGGCCGGCGTGGCAGCAGGCGATGTCCGGGTCGACGACGCGAAGGCCCGGGGCCAGGCCTTGGAAGCCATCCAGCTCGTGGACGGCATCCTCAGCGGCCTGGACCAGGTGGGCCCTTACACGCTGCTCCTGTACGCGGTGGAGAGCGAGGCCGCCCTGGAGCGGTGCAGGCAACTGGTGGGCCAACTGCCAGGGGTGGACGAGGTCTCGATGTGCCTGCCCTTCGAACCGCCGCGCAACCGGATCGAGCCTACCACCACGGACTGGCGGATCCTGGCCGCGTTACGGCGCTTGCCCGATGCCCCCCTACACGAGGTCGCCGAGGAGGCCGGGATCAGCCGGCGCACGCTCACGCGCCGGTACGGAGAGCTCCTGGAAGCCAGCGCCATCTGGTCGTTCCCGGTGCTCGACTTCACGTGCTACCGGGATGCCGTGTTGGCCCGGTTCATGGCGTATCTATCCAGGCCTGAGGCCAAGGCGGGCTTCGTGAACACGTGCCAGGCCGAGCTCCCTCAGATGGTGTGGTGGGACGCCATGGATGCGGTCCACCACGAGGTCGACCTCCCGGAGACGTTCGTGGACGTCTATTGCCACCTGCCCTCGGCAGCAGAGGTCGAGGAGGTCCAAACCTGGCTGCTCGGCCTGGACAGCGTCGAGGCGGTGGAGGTCTTCTTCCCGAAGGCCTGGTTCATGGTGCCCTCCTGGTTCGATGAACGGATCATGCCCAAGCTCGAAGCCATCCCCTGACCGGCTCGGCGGGCAGGCGGGACCCGGCTCGGTGGGCACCCTTTTAGCCAGGCAGCCCATGGCCGGTTGATGACCGACCTCGACAGCTTGGCCGCCAACCCCAGCAAGCTCATCGACATCCTGGATGCCGAGGAGCTGATCATCGAGGCCTTCCGGGACATGGTCAAAGACGAGCTCAAGACCCACATCCGGGAGACCCTGGACGACAACCCCGAGCTGCGCAAGGAAGTCAAGGACGCTGTCGGTCGCTACTTCGAAGCCAAGGTCATGCAGACCATGGCCCTGCTCGCGCTAGGCCGTGCCGGGACCAAGGTCAGCCTGGAAGCTCTCCCGGATCACCTCAAGGGCCAGGTGGGCAAGGATCTGGCCGATGCCATCGAGAAGGATCTGACCGCGGTCCTCGAGAAGTCGCTTTAGCCCTGATCCTCAGCGTCAGGTTCGTCCTCAGCCTGGCCCTCGGCGATCTTGTCGCTGAGCGCTTTGGCCTCCTCTGGGCTGTCGGCCTCGATGACGAAGGCCCCCTGGTAGGCGCAGACCGGGCACTTGTACAGCTGACCCAGCGGGGTCAGGTGGTCGGCGTAGATCTCCAAGCTGCCGCATCGCGGGCACAGGTAGAGGCGGGCCTCGGCCACGTGCGGGCAGGGAGGTCTTGCCCTAAGAAACGACCCTTGCTGTCCCGACAGGGTTCACGTCGGAGCGGGAGCTGACCGGTGCTGCTGTGATGGTGCCCTTGTGTCGACCCCGGCCAGCCCGACCGGCTCCACGGACTACCCGTAGTGCATGTGCTCGCCGTCGTCCTCTTCTTCGTCCTCGGTGACATCCTCGAGGATCTCCAGGAACCGGACGGTGTGCGCCGGGATCAAGCGGAGCAGCGGCTCGCCGTCGTCGCGCTCCTCCTCGAGCTCGAGGATCAGCGCATCGACGTTGCCAAGCCCGACGAACCCGCGGAAGGTCCCCCGAGACTCGACGCAGTCCTCAGAGGTCTCCGCGCTGACCACGCGGTAGGTGCTTCCGGGCGTGAGCTTGACGTCGTGCACCAGCCTCACCGCTCACTTACGGGCAGCAGCCTCGGCTTCAGCCTCGACCTCGGGATCGACCTCGACCTCGGGGTCCTCGGGCGGCTTGTCGATCTTCTTGCGTTCCTTCTCCGCAAGCTGCTGCAGGTGATCGACGGTCTTCCTGTAGTTGTCCATGGCGACCTTGACGTGGGCCTCCACGAAGTTCCAGGCTTTGGAGAGGTTGCCGTACCGGATCCGGTAGGCCTTCTTGGGTTGGCCCTCGCCGGACTCCGGCCGGACGATCGATTCCTCGACCAGGTCCAGGGCCTTGAGCTTGTTGAGGTGGCGGTAGACCGTCGGGCGAGAGGTGCTCAGCACGGTGCACAGCTCGTCGATGGTCCAGGCCTTCTCCGGCCGCTTCAGGAAGCAGTTGATCAACAGGCGGTACGGTACCGACTGGCGTACAGACTCCGTCTCCGTCTTCGGATCATAGCCTTTCGGCAAGTAGCCGACCTGGTAGAGCAAGGTCGTGGCTACGGTATGAAAATCGTTGACGGGCGTCAGGGGCGTGTTGCTGACGACCTTTATCTCGAACATCCCATCCCTCAACCACTCGATTGCTGGCCCCGATAGTTAAGCAGTCCGGTTTCGTCGCCGAAGCCAGGAGCGCGACGGGGTAACGCAGCCTGCGACCGTTGGCCGCCCGGCCGGCGGGGCCCTCGTGCGATCTTCGATCCCGGGCCGGAGGGCCCAAGGTGCGCTTTCGTCTCATTCATATACCGAACCTGCGTAGTGCCGCCCATGGCGGCCACCCCTTCCCGATCACCTCTGCCGGATCCCAGGGAGACCCGGGGCCTGCAGCACCAAGAGACCAAGCTGAACCTCGGCTGTGGCCAGGATCCTCGAGACGGGTACCTCAACGTGGACTACATCGCCGGGCGAGGGGTCGACCAGGTCGTCGACCTGAACGAGACCCCCTGGCCGTGGATGGACAACGCGTTCGCCGAAGTCCGGATCCACAACACCCTCGAGCATCTTCAAGACCCCTTCACGACGATCCTCGAGCTCCATCGGATCACGGAACCCGGCGGGATCATCGACATCCTTGTCCCCCACGCTCGCGGGAACGAGGCCCTCCAGGTCAACCACACCGCGCTCTTCGACGAGCACAGCCTGGTCCCCTTCTACCGAGGCGGGGACGGAACCCCGGGGCTCGACACCCCGCACCTGTTCGACCTGATCGACCTCCAGGTCACCCACCGCCATCCCATGGCCTGGCACCAGCGCCACTACCTGGGCCGCGAGCTCGTCGCCTGGGGGCCCCACCAGGTCCATTGGCGCCTGCGGGTCCGTGACCTGCCTGAGGCCACCAAGCATCGGGCCTGAGGTTGGGACCTCGCACCGCTAGGCGTCGATGCTGACGCGTCCAGCACGCCCTCAGCGAGCAGAGGCCCTGGTTTCTTCCGGTTGGACGCTCCTGCTTCATCTGTGACCGTCGACAGATGGATCCCGGTCCTCCTCGTCGCCCTCCTGCCCCTGGCCGGCTGCCTGGGTGACGATGGACCGCCGTCGGAGGGGGACGGCCAAGAGGCCCCTTTCGAGGAGGTTGGCGAGGCGTGGAACTGGTCCAGCCTCCCCGATGCGCCGACCCCGCGTACCGAGGTCGCGTCCGTCGTGCTCGGTGAAGAGCTCTACGTGATCGGCGGGTTCGAGGAGGGCTACCAGGTCTCGGGCGCAGTCGAGGTGCTCGACCTGTCCGATGGCGAGTGGCGCTCGCCCGCGCCGTTGCCGGTCCCCTTGCACCATGCCCCGGCTGTGGTCCACGACGGGCAGATCCACGTCTTCGGGGGGCATGCCGGGATCCCGTTCATCCCGCAGCGCGTCCACCTGGTCTACGATCCTGCCCAAGACAACTGGACCATGGGCACCCCCCTGCCCGCCGAACGGGGTGCCCATGGTGCGGCCGTGGTCGAGGACCAAGCCTACCTGGTCGGTGGTGTCGACCACCAGGGCCTGGTGGCCCCGGTCGACGTCTACGACTTCAGCGAGGAGACGTGGTCCCGGGGGCCCGACCTGCCCACGCCGCGGGAGCACCTGGCCGTGACCAGCCTCGACGGTCAGGTCTACGCTGCCGGCGGACGGGAGGGCGGCCTGGACACCAACCTAGCGACCTTGGAGATCCTCACCCCCGGGCAGGGCTGGACCCAGGGTCCGGACATGCCGACCCCCC
>CAZBKU010000054.1:10091-13712 GCA_964492585.1 uncultured Thermoplasmatales archaeon
GGATCGGTGGCGCCTCGGTAGCGGGCTTGGTGGCCGTGGCCGGGGGCGAGGCCAACGATGGCACCTTCGACGAGGTCGAAGCCTACGATCCGGGGGACGGGACGTGGGTGACCCTGCCACCGATGCCCACGGCCCGTCACGGGTTGGGTGTCGTCGGCCACGAGGGCCAGCTGTTCACGGCGGCCGGTGGCCCGGACCCGGGCTTGACGGTCAGCGGCGCGATCGAGGTGCTCTCCACCGAACGGCCGTAGCGTAGGATTGACGCACCGGAGCCGCGTTGCCCGGTGAGATGCGACGCTCGCTGGTCGTCTCGGCCGCGGTCATCCTGCTTGCCGCGCTCTTCGTGGCTCTGCTCAGCCTGATGGCGCCGCCGACCACCGACCGGTTGACCCCTGAGACCAGCGGGCCCGATCAGATCCACCGGTTGCAAGGGCACGAGAGCGGGTTCCATCCCTACCTGAACGCTCAGCCGAGCTTCGCGCAGCTCAGCCCCGTGAACGTGGTCGTCTGGGGGAACCTGACAGAGGTCTTGACCGTCCTGACCGAGGGCGGCGGGGTCACCTGGAACCAGACCGAGACCGCCGAGCAGGACGTCGGCACCGACCAATACAGCGCCCAAGAGGTCAACCTCTCCGAGGCCACGGTCGCGTGGGGCCAGGCCACGGGTGCCCACCGGTACGCCTACGTGCACGATGGGAGCGATGGGACATGGGTCCGCGAGGACGAGCAGCTGCACGACGGGGATTACTTCGGGCACCGGTTCCACGTCCGCCTCTACGCCTCACCGCATCCCGACGAGGACTGGGTCGCGCTGCAAGCGCACTCAGAGCATTTCGACTGGTTCACGCTCCGTCACGCCGTCGACGGCTCGGAGTCCGGGCAGCGCCACCTGGAGACCGATCTGATGGGCTCGCCGGCGACGAGCCACGTGGTCCGCTCGTTCTTGGGTAACGACCGTGCGTCGGATTCGGACGGCTGGGCCACCGTGGTCGACCTGGCCACCCTGGCACCGGTCGCCATGGCCGGCGCGTTCCCCTTGGCCCGCGCTCTCGAACGGCACATCAGCGACCACGACATGGCCAAGCTGCGTGCCTTGGGCGACCGGCTCTCGATCCGACACGCTGTGCTGGCTGCCTCGATCATCGCCATCGTGCTGGGCGTCCGCCTGGCCGGGCTCCTGCTCGAACACCAGGCCCGGCTCATGGGACCCCACACGATCGCCGGCGTGCTCTACCCTTTGCTGGCCGTCGGCTTGCCCTTGGCCACCTACGTCAGCGCCCACGGTCTCGAGCGGCGCATGGACGCCGCGGTGATCGCGTCGGTCGCGTTCGCCGGGGCCATCTTGATCGACTACGGGGCCATCGGCGTGGACGTTCTGCCCATCGATGTGGTCATCCACCGGGTCGTCGTCGTGGTCGCCTTGGGCCTGATCGCTGGCGGTGCCGCCCGCCGTGCCCACAGGCAGCGCCACCTGAACGGGATCCTGGCCACCGGGCTGGTCTTGTGGGCTGGTATGCTGGGCCTGACGCTGGCAGGGTGGATCTGACAAGGGGATCGCAGGCCGGTCGAACCTACCGACACCTCGGACAGCGGTCTGCCCGGTGGGCTCTTGGGTCCGGAGCGGCAGGACGTGTAGAAGGTCTTAAGAGCGGCTTCCCAGTCTCCTGGACGCACGGGCCGATGGTCTAGTTGGTCATGACGTCGCCCTTACAAGGCGAAGGTCGGTGGTTCAAATCCGCCTCGGCCCACTTTCCAAGCCAGACCTATCTGCAGCGCTGGCTTGGAAGCGCCCCGAGCTGGAAGCCTGCAACCACCGGACCACCCAGGCTGACGGCTCGGGCTGTGTCGGCAGGCTGGCAGGCCTGGCCGAAGCCTGCCGAGAGCACGAGGCACAGCGTCGTGCGGACCCGGCGGCCGACAGAGCGAGCGCCGAAGGCCGAGCGACCGAGGCCGACCGGGACCGCGTGAGTCCACCAACCCAGCGTCGGCTCCAACGCCGAGGCGGATTTGAACGGCGTTCGATCGTGAGGTCCGGCAGCTCTCCGCCGCGGACCTCACGAGAGGCCTGCCGCTGGCACCGGACCGATCGCCCCTCACCCGCCAGCGGGGGCCAACGGCACCGCCAGGTAGCTGGCGTGATCGGCGTCGTGGTGGACCAGGTTGACCGCCGGCTTGGCCAGGTTGAGGTGGTTGGGCGTGTCGGCCGACATGATGTCCAGCCGGAGCCGGTGGTCCTCGCGGAACGTCTTGGCCGTGGGCCAGATCTCGACGTTGTAGGTCTCGACCTGTCCGACCTCGGGCGGGTCCAGGGTCTCGGCGGTGTGGGGGTGGAAGGGGCTGACCAGTTCGCCATCCAGGACGTGGCTGCGCGCCGCGTCGACGGCCTGGTGGCTGGCCCGGAGGTAGCCTTGGGTGATCAGGGTGGCCGTCCCGTATGGGGCGACCTAGCTGACCTTGACCACGAAGTCCGTGTCGGCCCACGGGGGGTGAGCCTGGGTAGCGCCGGGCAGCAGCTCGGCGCCGGCCGTCGAGCCGGGATCGGTGAACGTGGTCGCGTGCAGCTTGAGGGCGATCGGGCCAGCCAGGGTCACATCCTGATCCAGGCGGTCGGTGACGTAGGTGACCCCGCTGGCGTCCTCGCCGGATTGATCGCGGCGGGACTGGTCGACGCCGGCGGCGTTGTCCCAGCGGGACATCGTCTCGGTGTAGCCGGCGCTCGGGTTGTACGCGTACGTATCGAAGCCCTCGTCGGGGCCCGGTGGCTGGCTGGACAGGTGCCCGCCGGCCCGGAGGTACAGGCGAGCCATGTCGGTGCCAGGCAACGGCCAGTCAGGCGCGGTCTGCCACGTCCCATCCTCGGGGTCGGCCGGTGGCATCGGCGGGTTGACCGCGGTCGAGCGCATCTGGAAGTACTTGACGCGGTCGACCTCGCCGTCGCTTTGGCCGGGGTCGAACCCAGCCTCGATCCAGGCCGCAGGCTCGTCCCCGTTGGCCCTGTCCTCGAGGAACCAATGGTACCAGTCGGCCAGCTCCTGCTGGAAGCCCTGGTCGGGGTCGATGAAGTGGGTCCCGCCGTGGTTCCAGGGACCGACGATCAGGAAGTTGGGTCCGTAGGTGGCCGGGTCCTGTTGTTCGAGATCGTAGGCCTCCTGGAAGGTCAGCAGCTGTCCCCGGGTGAAGGAGTCGTAGAACCCGGCCAGGTGCAGCGTGGGGACCGTCATGTCCTCGATCCTCGGTAGGGCGCTGGAGTCGGTGTAGAGGTCCTGGCAGTAGGCGGTGTCGCTGTCGTCGCTGCACCACCGGTCGTCCGCGTACTGGTTGTTGAGGTAGGGCACGAGCATCTGGTCGTTCTTGGTGAGGTGGTCGACCCAGGCCTGGTTGCCGTGCGGGGTGCCAAGGTTGGTCGGCGGCTGGAGGTAGAAGGCGCTGGTGCCCTCGGCCCAGATGACCCCGAAGCTGAGGATCAGCTGGCCGCCGTGGTAGACGATGTCCCGGTAGAGGTCGCCGTAGGCGCGTTGCGGCGCGATGGCCGCCAGGTGCTCGGGGGCGGCGGGCAGATCGTCGCCCTGGGCCGGGTCCTCGGGTAGGCTGGCGACCAGGTATTGGATGATGCCCGAGTAG
>CAZBKU010000055.1:0-13377 GCA_964492585.1 uncultured Thermoplasmatales archaeon
CCCGCAGCCCGCTGACCGGTGCCGAGGTCACCGTGGCCACCGACCAGGCCACGCTGACCGGGCGGACCGGTGAGCTGGGCACCGTCCGCGTCGGACCGCTGGAGGAGGGACGCGCCGTCGTCGAGGCCCGGGCCCCCGGCTACCAGGTGCGCACCGTGACCCTGGAGCTGCCAGATGAGGACGAGATCCACGAGACCCTGGTCCTGCGCCCGGTTCAAGAGGCCACCACCTTCGTCCAGAGCTACGAGTTCCACGGCCTGTTCGAGTGCTCGGCCACCTACCTGATCATCACCGGCGACTGCCTGGCCCCTGTGGAGTTCGCCGCCAAGGAGGCCGGGCTCCCCTACGACAAGAACGCCACCAACGACCGCTACACGTTCCCCTTCGACTTGGGTGACGGCTGGACCGAGCTGGAGATCGTCCAGACCTGGCAGGACCCTGTCGCCGGGGCCGGGAACATGATGCGGGTCAACCTCGAGCCCATCGACAGCAACAACACCGAGGGGCACAGCCCCCGGTACGCCCGCGCCGAGGGCGGCTCACCGGTCCGCCTGGTCCTCGACAACGACGGCCAGCCGGCCGAGACCGCCAGCGACGAGGAGATGGTCCTGCCCGAGCAGGGCGGCACCCTTCGCACGCGGACGTTCCACCTGGGCTTCCAGGAGACCCACAACCCCGGCGGGACCGAGTTCCTGGGGACCGGCGCTGCCATCGAGCAAGCGTTCACGGTGTACGTGAACGTGACTTACGGTGGGTGACGACGGGAACCACGGAGGCACGGAGACACGGAGGGTTGGTCACAGAACGATCCTGTGGATGCCTCTGGCGATCCTCGGTACGTTGAAGTTGATCAGTAGACCGACCCGAGCATCGGCGAGCCTCAGATAGGTCAACACCTGGGCTTCGTGGACTGGCTGGATCTTCTTGCAGGCCTTGAGCTCAAGGATGACAGAGCCATCGACGAGGAGATCGAGCCGGAGCTTCCGGGAGAAGGTCATCCCGTCGTAGACGATCGGGACCGGGACCTCCTGCTCCACGCGATGTCCACGCCTCTCGAGCTCGTAGATGAGGATCTCCTGGTACACCGACTCCAACAGCCCCGGCCCAAGGACCGCGTGGACGCTGAACGCAGCATCCACGATCGAGCCCGTTAGCTCGTTCACCTCTGGCGGTAGGTCTGCGTGATCCCTCATCGCTGGGTAGGGGCTCTCCATGGCCCCGCTTGGTCAGCGGAGGTCAAGCCTCTTCTCCGTGAGCCACGCCGTTCCGTGTCTCCGTGTCTCCGTGGTTGGGTCGGTCCCCCATCGCCCTGACCACAGGCCCCAGCTCGGTCCACGTCACCTGGACCTGGGCCCCGTAGCAACGGGACAGCGGCTCGGGTTGCAGCACCTCCCTTGCCTTGCCGTCGGCCACCACGCTCCGATCGAGCAGGATCACCCGGTCGGCCTGGGCGGCCATGGCCGGGTCGTGGGTCGTCACCAGCACGCCACCGTTGTGGGCGCGCTCACGGAGGGCCGGCAGCAAACGGCTGATGTGCGGGGGATCCAGATGCCCGAAGGGCTCATCGAGCAGCAACCAGGGAGCCTCGTGGGAAAGCGCTCCGGCCAGGGCGACCAACGTGCGTTCCCCCGAGCTCCCGCTGGACAGCTGGTCGGGTCCATCGTAGCCGACCTTGGCCAGCCAGGTGGCAGGCTCGTCGGCCCCGTGGGAGCGGACCACCTCGTCGACGCCGACCAGGACCGGGGCCGGCGGCTCGGCGGCCAGGTACCAGGTGCCTGGTGCCTCGATGCGGCCCTGGGACGGGAGGACACCGTGGAGGGCCTGGAGCAGGGTGGTCTTGCCGGCCCCGTTGGGCCCCATCACAGCGACCAGTTGGCCATCGAGCTCAAGCTCGTCGATCTTGAGGACCAAGCGCCCCCCTCGACGGACGCGGAGGTCGGTCAGGCGGATCATCGGGCGACCACCTCGCGGACGAGGTAGGCGCTGGCCAACAGCCCGGTGAGCACGCCGACGGGTATCTCGCCGGGCCACGCCATGATTTGGCCCACGCCATCGAGGGCCAGCAGGGTGCCGGCGCCGGCCAGCATCGCGCCGGGGATCAGGTGGAGGGGGTGCTCGCCGATCAGGCGGCGGACCAGGAGGACGGCCAGCAAGCCCAGGCCCGGGACCACACCGGCCATGACGACCGTGCCGGCCCCAGACAGGGAGACCACGCCGGTGGCCGTCCAGGCGTCGGTCTGCAGACCGGTGCGAGAGAGCAGGAGCTCGCGCCAGCCGACCAGGGCCAGGCCAGTGGCCGCGGCGATCAGCAGGCCGCCGATGACGAGATGATCCGGGGTGACCGCGGGAAGCGAACCCCCCAGGCTGGCGTGCAGGAGGGCCAGGGCCGTGGTGGCGGTCAGGCCTGGGCCCAGGAAGAGCCCCAGGGCGGCCAGGCTGACCACGAGGCCGGCCACGGCGATGCCCCGGGTGAGCACCATGGGCAGCCCGCCGCGGGTCCGGCCGGTGATCCTGGCCACGAGCAGGGCCCCGGCCACGGCCGCGATGGCCTGGAGCCAGAGGTCCACCGGGAGGAGCAGGGCGGGCAGGGCGCCCCACAACGGGCCGGCCAGGCTGGCGTCCACCCGGGCATCCCTGGCTTGGGCCTGGCTGGCCACGGCCGCCAGACCGAGCCCGGCGCCGGTGATCAGGGTCGCCAGGGCGATCTGGGTCCGAAGCACCTGGATCGAGGCGGGTGCCGTGGAGAGGTCCAGCGGCCGGGGGGCAAGCAGGATACGGAGGATGAGCGCGGCCAGGGCTGCCACCGCGAGCAGGGACAGCCAGAGGCCGCGCCGGCGGGTCACCTCTGTCGCCTCCACACGGCGGCCAGGGCCAGGGCGGCCAGCACCGCCCAGGACGCAAGAGGAGCATCGTCGGTCCCGTCGTCTTCCTGGCCATCTCCCGGGCCGGCGGTCCCCTGGTCGCCGTCGGTCGGGGGATCAGGGTCGTGCTGGGAGACGTCCTCCTCCTCGACCTCGGGGATGGGGTCATCGCTGTCCTCCTCCTGGATGGTCACCTGCAGGGTGCGGGCCCCGGCCAGGGTTCGGACCTCGATGGCGTGCTCGCCGGGGGGGAGGGTCTGCCGGTGGACCAGGGGGACCTTGCCGTCGCCCTGATCGCGCTCGGTGCCCCAGTCGACCGACCACGACCCGCCGGCATCTGTGTTCACCAGGAGGGTCACGTCCTCTCCCTCGACCAGGGCGTGGACGCCCAGGACGCTGGCCAGGGCCCACCGGCGTAGGTCCCCGTCGTCGTTGCCGACCCAGACGCCGGTGCTGTGCAGCGCCGGCCCGTGTGCAGCCTTAGGTAGCTGGACCCGGTCCTCGACCTGTCCGGTGTTGGCGTCTAGCAGGTAGAACGGGCTCTCCATGCTATCGGTCGGCGGGCAACACGTGGTCAGATCCGCGTTCCAGTAGGCAAGCCAGAGCCGCCGGTCACCATCGATGGCCCCGCTGTCGGCCACGGTGAGGGTCTGGCTGGCCTGCAGGTTCTCCAACCGGTCGCGGGCGTTGAACGTCCACTTGGCGCTGCCGTCGTCGACACGGATGGCCTGGACGAGCCCGCTGATGTCGCCGACGATCGCCAAGCCGCTGGAGAGGCTGGGGGAGCTGGTGACGTGGTCGTCGAAGGGGACCGACCAATCCAGGTCGCCGTCTGCCACGTCCCGGGCCTCCAGGGCGTCCCCGTCGCGCAGAGGCACCAGGACCCGGTCGCCGGCGATCGTCGGGGCGCCGACGACCTGGGCGCCCAGGTCCTCGGACCAGACCTCGTCGCCGGTGTCCCCGTCCAACCGGAAGAGCGTGCCCTTGTTGCCCTGCCCAGGCACGAACGCGGCGACGATCACATCACCGTCGGACGTCACCGCGGGGGTGGCTTCGACGGCCAGGTCGCCGCCGAGATCGGCTGACCAGACGACCTCGCCGGTGGCATCCTCGACCCGTTGGACGGTGCCTGCCAGGTCGCCCAGGATCACATCGCCGGAGGTGTGCTGGACCGGCGAGGCTATGCGGACCAGGGCGGCATCCCGCGTGTTGTCGATGGCCACCTGCCAGCGCTCTTGGCCCATGGGGTCCAAGGCCACGGCGGCATCGGCCTCGGGCATGGCCACGATGTGGGTACCCGTCCACAGGGGGGCGGTGCGCATGGGTCCCCCGGCGTCGACGGCCCAGGCCATCCCGCCGCGAGCATCGAAGGCTGCCACGCGCCCTTCCAGGGTCCCGGCCACGGCCAGGGCCGCCGGTCCCTCGACGATCTGGGTGATCACCCGCTCGTCGAGCTGGATCGTGTCCATGCCCGACAGATCGTTGGGGGCCCTGGTGGCCAGCTGGCCTCGGTTGGTCGGATCGGCGTTCTCCTCGGTCCAGGCGGCCGACGCGAGCGGCGCGGTCAAGAGCAAGCACAGCAGCACGAACGGTGTCAGGTGTCGCATGCGTCTCCCTCCACGGTGAGGATCAGGTCGATGGTCGCAGGGGTGGCGGTGTCGGTGCGGGTGACCGGGACCCGGTAGTGGCCCGGGGGTAGCTCCGGTAGCGGGGACGCCCCGACACCCAGCTCGTGGCCGGCCACGTCGGCGACCGCGTCCTGGCCGTCCAAGGTGTGCAGGGCGACCTCCCGGCAGGCATCGGCCTCGCTTGGTGAGAACCAGGCGTTGACCCGGGGGCCGTCGATCTCCTCGTGGGCCCAGCCGGCCAGCATCCAGGCGGCCTGGTCGACGTACGGGCCCATGCGGGTGGTCCGGCCGGGGTCGACGACGAGCACCCGGTCGGGACGGTCCTCCACGGCGGTGCCACGGAACATGGGCCGCTTGGCGATGGTCTCCGGGTCCTGGCGCATGGTGGCCGTGGCGATGACCACGTCGACACCCTGCTGCTGGATGGCCTCCGAGCTGATCTGCCGGTAGCCCTCCAGGCCGGCCTCGGCGGCCACGTTGGTCAGGCCTGCCAGGCCGAGGATCGTGTCGACATCGGTGCCGGCCCCGGCGGTCAGGCCGGCTGGGAAGAGGACCAAGGTCTTAGGGCGGTCCAGGCCGGCCAGTCGGTCCTCAAGCTCGGTGAGGTTGGCCCGGATCTCCTCGAGGACCGGTCGGGGATCGACCGCGGGTTGGCTGGCGTTGCCCGCCGCCCACAAGACGTGGGTCGTGGCTGATAGGGTCGGGGGGCTCTCGACGATCTCGACGGGGATGCCGGCCTGGTCCAGACCAGAGCGCAGGGCCTTGCGGTCCGGTCCCGAGACCAGGGGATGGGGCTGGTCGAGGACCAGGTGAGGCGAGAGGGCCAGCACCTCCTCGGTCGGGATCGTGAACGGTCGGCCGACGCGCTCGGCGTCGGGGGGGTCGGTCACGATGGCCCAGGCCGGTAGCCCGCTCACGGTCTTAGCCCGGTCGAGCCGGTCGAAGGCGTCGTAGAGCGGCTGGCTGGTCACCACGACCCCCTGGCCCTCCTCGCCGGGGACAAGCGAGGTGCATCCTGCGGTTAGGAGAGCCACCAGGAGAAGGCAGGCCAGGGCGCGCGGCACGGGCACGGCCGGTCGGACACCCGTATCCCCTAAAAGGTGCTCCTCTCGCGTTGACATATCTCCGATGACCAGGCTGGGGCGGACCCGCCAGCCTCGACGCCCCCTACAAGGACCCCCTGGATCGGGGGGACCAGCGGCTTCGTTGATGTACCCGGACCTAGCAGGTGCGGGTGGCAGAGGGGTCACCAGGTCCGTCTGGTCCATGGACCCCCCCTCTGCAGACACCCGGAACACCCGCTGAGGCCGGTCACAACACCATCCAGGCGACGGACCATCGCGCTCAGCGCCAGCGTGCTGCTGCTTGCAGCCGCGCTGACGATCACCACGGTCCCGGCCGGTGTGTAAGCCAGCCAGGACGGCTGTCCGCACAGCCAGGGGTTCTGGAAGAACCACGCGACCTCTGGCCCACCGTGACGCTCACCCTGAACGTCTCCGCCATCGACGAGACCGACGCCGAGGGCGGCTGGGACCTCCAGGTCAACACGGCCCATCCCGACGACCACCGCGGCAACATCGCTTGCCGGGCCGTCGCCCTGATCGGCGGCCGGCTCACCGCGACCTGTGAGATCGAACTGGACATGGACGCCGGGCACTGGGTCGACCTGCGCCTGGTCGGCCACGTTGGGATGGCCAAGCCCTGGATCTGGCCGTCGATGTCACCGCTGATGTCGACACGGATGCCACCGACGATCAGGCCAGCACGAGCCTGGGTGCCTAAGCGAGCATCACCGATCGCTGAAGCCCTGGACACCCTGCCGGAAGGCCTCGGACTCGATGACCCGGCGCCCGTTGCGGGCCTCGATCTGCAGGCCGACCGGCAGCGAACGTCCCAGGCCCTTGATCACCGAGGCCTTGTCCGACCGCATCGCCCCCTGCGGATGATCGGCCAGCAGGCGCGCGATCTTCCTGGCTCGCGTCAGTGCGGCTCCCTCGGGCACCACCTCGTTGACCAACCCCATCTCGTGGGCCTCGTGGGCATCGATGACCCGCCCGGTGAGGATCAGATCCATGGCGTCGCCCAGGCCCACGATCCGGGGCAAACGTTGGGTGCCCCCGTCGACCAGGGGCACGTTCCAGCGTCGACAGGTGACACCGAACTCGGCGTCCTCGGCCGCGATCCTGAGATCGCAGAAGCAGGCCAGCTCCAGCCCGCCGGCCAGGGCGTACCCGTTGACCGCCGCGATGATCGGCTTGTCGAGGTGGGTGAACCGGGTGCCGCCCAGGTAGCCGTTGCCCGACTCGACGAAGGCCTGGACCTGTTCGGGGCTTGCCGCCGGGTCGGGCCCCAGGGTCTCGATGTTCTCGAGGTCGGCCCCGGAGCAGAAGGCCTCGTCGCCGGCGCCGGTCAGGATGGCCACGCGCAGGTCGTCATCCTGATCGAACCGCTGCCAGGCCGCCTCGAGCTGGTCGGCGGTCTCGCCGTCGATGCAGTTCATCACCTCGGGCCGGTCGATCGTGACGGTCAGGACGTGGTCCTCGACGTCGGTGCGGATCTTGGGCATCGCGACACCGCGAGCCTGGCACGTGGCCGGCAGGCAACAGGTGGCCGGTCGCCGGTCAGCCCACCACGACTGGGTTGGCGACCGGCGCCGCCGGCGGCGGGTCGGGCGTGGTCGGGACATCGCACACCGGTTCAGGCACCGTGCACGCCACCTCCTCGACCTCGACGGTCTCGATGTAGAAGATCAGGGCGTCGCCGTACAGATCGTGGTCGCGGCGATCCTCTCGGGTGTAGGCCTGTTCGGGTTCGAGGTAGACCAGCCGAGGCGCGGTGGTGTGGATCCCCTTGAGGGCCTCGTTGAACCCGGGGATGGTCACGGCATACCCGACTTCCTCGTAACGGCGGGGCATCTCGTCGGGGTCCTCGTCGTACACGTAGACCTTGAGCGGGTCACCGCCGCCGTACTCGCCCAGGTAGCCCTTGGGCAGCGAGGTGTCGTGGTACCGGTCCAGGTTGGTGTAGAAGCTGGAGCCGTTGGTCCACCAGCCCACCGTGTGGACGTGGACCCCCTTGCCAGTCTGGCCACGCTGGTCCTCGGCCGGCGGGGCCAGGGGGACCGCTTCGACGGTCACGCCGGTCAGATCGCAGTCGATCCCGTCGACCAGGGCATCGGGTCCGCGGGGGGCCAGGTCGACCTGCAGGGTCAGGTTCTCACCGTCCGGGCCAGGCTGGAAGACCGCGAAGCTGGTCTGGTTGGGTCCCACCTCGTGGACGATCTCCCGGTCGATCGGCCCACCCGGGTCCTGGGGGTCCAGCGCGCCCTCTGGAGCGGGCAGGGTGGTCCCCATGAGCTGGACCGTGCTGTCGGTCGGGTTGGTGGCCCAGTAGACCATGGGGACAGGTTCACCTGGAGCGGTCGGCACGGTACCGGACCCGTCGGCCCCATGGAAGACCTGCAGCTCGGGGGCCGGGCAGGCCGAGGAGGTCTGCTCGTCCCCGCCGAGGCACCCGGCGGCGATGAGGCTGATCGCCAGGATCAGGGTCCACAGGCCTCGGCGCACAGCCCGGTCACCCCGGCAGGGGTAGATACCGGTTGCGGCTCTCGACAGCGCCTACGCTGGATGGCCTCGAAGGTCGAACGCCGGATCGGCGGTCGAGGGCCGGTCAGACGTAGGTCACGTTCTTGGCGCGCGGACCCCTCGGGGCCTGCTCGATGTCGAACTCGACCTCTTGACCTTCGCGAGGCTCAGGACCGTCGATGTCGTCGACGTGGAAGAAGACGTCGTCATCCATCGCATCCGTCTCGATGAAACCGTAGCCCTTCCGATCGTGGAAGAACCGGACCGTACCGGTGGGCATGTGGCACCGGACCGACACTAGGGCATATAACCCCTCGCTTCCGTCCTCATCACCCCGCAAGGCGCAGGTACAAGGGTCCTTGCCTCCTGGTGGGGGATGTTCTATGGTGCGTAGCGACACCGATCTGGTCTTCTTGTACGGGCGGCTGCGCCGTGGTTTCGAGACCCCCGGCAGGGAGCTCGTGGAGCGCTACGGCACGCTGAGGAGCCTGGCCACCATCGAGGCCCGGCTCTACGAGGTCGACGGCCGTCCGGCCCTGGTCGTCGAGCAGGACGACACAGAGACGGTCGGGGAGGTCTACCAGCTTGACCCGGTCGAGGAGGCTCTGGCCGCCCTGGATCACATCAAGGGGCTCCACGACGAGGGACCCTACCGCCGGGTGGCCCGCCACGTCGAGCTGGAGACCGGGGGTGTCCAGGTCGCTTGGGTCTACGGGTGGGCGGCCCCGATGCGAGGCGCCAACCCGGTGCTGGGCGGGGATTACGTCGAGCACGTGGCCGACGGTTAGCGCCCGAAGAACCCGCGGACCTCGCGCTCCAGGTCGTCGGTGACCTGGGGCTGCATGTCCGGCGGGAGCCACTTCTGGACCTTGGTCTGGGTGTAGCGACGGTCCAGCAGGCCGACCACAGCCCGGTGGTGGGACCCGCGCACGGCCCGGCCGGCGGCTTGCAGGGTGCGCTGCATGGCGGGAGCCAGGTAGCCGTAGAGCCAGCCCTTCCCGCCGAAGGCCTTGTCGTAGAACCCCTGGAGGCTCTTGACCTCTAGGGTCGGTGGGGCGTACGGGATCCCCACGACGAGCACGGCGTCGAGCAGGTTGTCGCCGTCCTCGACGAAGTCGTAACCCTCGGAGAGCGAGCCCCCCATCACGCCCATGAGCAGCGCGTTCCCGTCGGCGCGGCGCAGCTGGGTGACCAGGCTCTCCTTCTGCTCCTTGTTCAACCCGCGCTCCTCGTTGACCATGAGCCGGTCGATCGGGGCCATGTTGTTGAGGACGTTGTCGGCGAAGGCGTAGCTGGGGAAGAAGACGGCCACGTTGCCCGGCGTGGCCTGGCAGGTCGCCTCGATCCGTCCCGCGATCTTCTTGTAGGTCTGGGGCCCCCGGTCCCGGTAGCTCGAGGAGACGCCGGGGTCGATCAGCACCCGCCGGTTCTCGGGTGGGAACGGGTTCTCGTACAGCTCGGTCACCGTGCGCTCCGAGGGGACGCCCAGGATCCGGGCGTACATCTTCATCGGGAACAGGGTCCCGCTCATCAGCACGGCACCGGCCACCTGGTCGAAGATCGGCCGGCCCAGCACGGCGGCATCGAGGATCTGGTGGACCACGGCGTTGTGGTCCGGGCTGTAGCGCCGGAGGACCTTGTCCTTGGACATCTTCGGGGAGGGGATCCAGAGCTCTAGGAACCGGGCGACCTCCTCGCAGGCGCTCTTGGCTTCCTTCTCCAGGACCTTCTCGGCGACCTTCTCCAGCTGCTCGATGATCTGGTTGACATCGGGCTGAGCCAACCGGAAGGCCCGTGGGATGATCTCCTCGATCGGCTTGAGCAGGTCCCGGGCCTTCATCTCGTACTCCTGCTCCTTCTCCAGGGTGTTGAGGAACTCGCGGAGCTGCTCGAGGAACTTGGCCTCGCCGTAGGCGCCCACGCCCCGGGCCTCGTCCCTGGCATCGGCCACCAGGGCCGGGTGCAGGGCCGTGGTCAGGTGATCGCGGATCCGGTCGGGGAGGTTGTGGGCCTCGTCGATGATCAGGATGACGTTGTCGAGCTCGACGTCCAACCGATCCAGGGTGCTCTGCAGCAGGTCGCTGAAGAAGTGGTTGTAGTCGAGGACGACCACGTCGGCCACGCGGGCCACCTCGTTCAAGGCGGCGTACGGGCAGACCTGGTCGCTCCTGGACAGCTCCACGGCCTCGTCGACGTGATGGATGCGCTTGGCCAGGGACCGGAAGGTCTCGGCCTCGTCGTTCTCGTAGAACCGGCACTGGCCCTTGGTCATCTCGTTCATGCACCACTCGCCGAAGGCCCGGGAGTTGAGCATCTCGGACTCGGGCCTGGGGCACATGGCCTGCTTGCTGATCATGTCGGAGACGACGATCTCCTCGTCGGCGGCGGCCTCGGCCAGACGCAAGGTATCCACGGCGACCTTGTGCTGGCTCTGTTTGGGGGTCAGGAAGAAGATCCTGTAGCCTTCCTCCTTGGCGACCTCCAGAGCCGGGGCCAGCACGCCGGCGGTCTTGCCGATGCCCGTGGGGGCTTGGGCGACCATGATGTCCCGGTCGCGCAGGGTCTGGCGGACATCCCGGATGAACCGGGCCTGGTGCTTGCGCATCGAGGGGAACGGGAAGTACCGGCCGGCTCCCTCTGGCGGCGAGCCGTCGCGGACCTGGGTCATGTCGGTGGCCAGACCCGGGCCCTGGCCACCGGCCGTGGATCCCCCGGACGACGCCCCGGCGAGCTGGTCGGCCCGCTGGAACCCAGTGGGAGAGCGGCCCGAGGAGGTCGGCCTGGACCCGCTGTTGGGGCCCGACCCCGACGGTCGGCGTTGGGACGAGCTGGAGCCCTGGCCTTTGGTGCCGCCCGGCGGGATCATGATGCCAGGCTCGCACTTGGGGCAGATGTGGACGGTCTCCCCTCGTCTGGGGACCTTCTTCTTCAGGGTCCCGCACTCGTCGCAGAAGAGCATCCTACCTGAGGGAGCGGGAGCCTCCCTAAGAACCTTGTCCAGGGGGTGGGTGAACCTTCACCCTGCCATCAGGACCAGGTAGGGGAAGCTCGATGCTCTGCCCGGTGGTCGCGTGCCGCACCGATCGCTCGATCTTGGCTGGATCGTGGTCGCCTTAGGCCTGGTCCTAGCCGCCACAGCCCCAGCAGCCAGCCAGCAGGAGGTCGAGGCCCGCGTCGAGCTGGCAGACCAGGTCTCCGACGGCGGCGCTCTGATCGTCGACCAGGTGCGCACCACCCACGGTGGCTTCGTGGCCATCTACGATACCGACCCTCGCCAGGCGTCGGCCAACGCCTCGATCCTGGGGGTCTCAGGCCCCCGAGGCGCCGGCCTGCTTCACGACGTGCTCGTGCCCTTGGATCAGCCCATCGAGGAGGATCGGCGGGTGTACGCCGTGATCCACCACGATAGCGACGGGAACCAGGTCTTCGAGCACCGCCAGGACCCTGAGAAGGACCCGCCCTACCGCGTCGACGGCGAGATCGTCGCCGACCCGGCCAACGTCACCCTGCTCGGCCAGGACCAGGAAGAGGTCCCCGGGTGGATCCTGCCGCTGGCCGGTGGCCTGGTAGGTGCGCTGGTCGGTGCGGGCTTGGCGTGGTGGCACCGGGCCCGCGTCAAGAAAGAGCCGTAGCCGCCTGGAGGTCGTGGCGCTGGGACCAGGCATGGATCGCATCGAAGATCTCCCGGAGCTCCAGGGCCTTGGCGGTGGCCTCGTACTCGACCCTGGGAGGGATCTCCTTGTAGGCCTGGCGGTCCAGCATCCCGGCGCTCACCAGCTCCTTGAGCCGGTTGGACAGGGTGTTGGGTGAGACCTCCAGGCGTTCCTCGATGTCCTTGAAGCGCTGGGGTTCTTCGACCTGGCGGGTGAACACGTGGAGGACGTCGAGCATGTGGGCCTTGGACAGCAGCTGGAAGACCTCCTCGACCCGGCAGCCGCAGCTCTCACCGTCGGTGACCATCGTTTCACTATGGTCTTCGCACCCATATGGCTCTTCCGGACGAAGCATCACGTTACTTCAAGCGTTAGGAGTTGCTTCCTAACTACTAACTTAATAGTATATAACTCTTGGAACTATAGTATAAGCCAGCATGACAGACGTGTTCGACATCGCCCTGTTGGTCGGCCGCCTCGTGTTCGGCGGCTTCTTCGTGATCAACGGGATCAACCATCTCACCAAGCGCGACCAGATGATCCCCTACGCCGAGAGCC
This sequence comes from uncultured Thermoplasmatales archaeon, assembly GCA_964492585.1. Lineage (GTDB taxonomy): Archaea > Thermoplasmatota > SW-10-69-26 > SW-10-69-26 > SW-10-69-26 > CAYXGD01. The sequence continues at coordinate 12,285 of CAZBKU010000055.1, forward strand.
AGGGCGTCCCGCTGCCCGGGCTTGCCGTCGTCGGCACCGGTTTGCTGCTGTTCCTCGGTGGCCTGAGCGTGCTCACCGGCATCTACCCCTTGATCGGCCTGGCCGCCATCGCGGCCTTCCTGGTCGGGGTCACCCCGGTGATGCATGGTTTCTGGGCGGTCGACGACCCCCAGGCGGCCATGAACGAGCAGGTCCACTTCATGAAGAACGCGGCCCTGCTCGGTGCCGCGTTCGCCCTCATGGCTGTGGCCCGCCCCTGGCCGCTGGCCATCTGACCCCGTCCAGACGACCTCCCTGGGCCGGGCCCTGAGGCTCGGCCTCTTTCCCCCTCACGTGATGTTCCATGCAGAACCAAGCCGAGATCCGAACCCACGACAGCCCGACGACCGAGCTCGCACCCGATATCCTCGAAGCGCGAGCCCCAGCCACCGACCGGGTCGACCCCCGGTTCGTCGAACGCTGGTCGCCCAGAGCTTTCTCGGACCAGCCGGTGCCCGACGAGGATCTCGAGGCCGTCTTCGAGGCCGCCCGCTGGGCGCCCTCCAGCTTCAACGAGCAACCCTGGCGGTTCGCCTACGCCACCAGCCAGGAGGACCGGGAGCGGTTCCTTGAGGCCATCCTGCCCGGCAACCGGGCCTGGGCCAAGGACGCGCCCGTGCTCGTCTACATCGTGGCCAAGACCACCTTCGAGCACAACGGCAAGCCCAACCGCCATGCGTGGTTCGACACGGGGGCCGCCTGGATGAGCCTGGCCCTCCAGGCCCGCCAGCTCGGCCTCCACACCCACGCGATGGGCGGCATCGATCCTGAGGAGGCCGGCTCGATCCTCGAGCTGCCCGACGACCATGAGGTCGTCTGCGGCCTGGCCATCGGGTACCGGGCACCGCCCGAGACCCTGCCCGGCGAGCTGGCCGAGCAAGAGGTCGAGCCCAGCGGCCGCCAGCCGTTGGACGAGATCACCCGGGAAGGCACCCTTCACACCACCTGATCCCAGCCACCGAGGCGTGGACCGGCGGCCTTTTGCCAGCAGTGCCATATCGCTGGCACCGGGCGCGCAGGAGGTCTCGCCGGTCCCGACGCTGAGGCCCAGCGT
>CAZBKU010000056.1:0-13307 GCA_964492585.1 uncultured Thermoplasmatales archaeon
AGTACCACCGGATCGAACGCATCGGGATGGAGAAGGTCCACCAGCACGGCCAGGGCCTGACCGAGCGGTGCATGGAGATGCTCGATGACATCGGTGCCGAGGTCTACGGCCCACCGATCGACCAGCGGGGGGCGGTCGTCTCGTTCAACATCCCCGGCATCCACGCCCACGACCTGGCCAGCCTGGTCGACGACCTGGGCGTGGCCATCCGCGCCGGCCACCATTGCGCCATGCCGCTGATGGAGGTGCTCGACGTGCCCGCCACCGCCAGGGCCTCGTTCTACATCTATAACAAGCAGGAGGACGTTGACGTCCTGCGCGAGTCCCTGGAGCGGGCACGCGAGGTGATGGGCGTTGACGCATGACCACGGCGGCTCGGCGATGTACCACCAGGACATCCTGGATCACTACAAGAACCCGGAGCACTTCGGCCAGCTCGACCCCCACACGCTGGCCCACCGGGGCGAGAACCCCTTGTGCGGTGACAGCCTGGAGGTCACCCTGAACCTCGACGACCGGACGGTGACCGCGGCCCGGTTCAAGGGCCAAGGCTGCGCGATCGCTCAGGCCTCCACCGATATCCTCCTCTCCCACATCCAGGATATGCCCATCGAGGAGATCCTGGCCATGGACGACGAGGTCATGGTCGAGTTGCTAGGGATCGAGGTCTCACCGATGCGGCTCAAGTGCGCGATCCTCGGTCTGCTCATCGTCCAGGACGGGCTCAAGATCCACCAGGGCGACATGGAGGCCATCGAGGTCTCCAAGGTCTCGGCCGATTAGGCCTCCCTGCACAGACACAGAGGAGTGGGGAGGCCACCAAGGTGGAGTTATAATATCTTACATGATATCATCATAAAGGCCCCATTGGGTCCGTTATCCCACTGAGCCTGCTTGGCCTAGCCGTCGACCCGAAGCCTCATCCCCCAAGCCATCCTGGCTCCCATGCGGATGATCCACGTCGAGCTCTCAGCCGTGGCCCCGGGCGTCCCTCGCAAGCAGGCGCTGACCTGGTGGTGGGGGTTCCAGGAGGGCACCCACGACCACCGGTTCCTGACCCTGGCGCCGCACCGGACGGTCCGGGACCTGGGGGACGGCGAGGTGCTCGTCGAGGATGAGGTCCGTGGCCTTGGCCTCTCGGTCTTCTGGGAGCGCCTGGTCGCCCGGATCGATGGGTACACCATCGCCTTCGACGGCGAGAACCGGTTCTCCCGGTTCAGCGGAGCCTACCGGTTCCTTCCCGAGGACGGCGGCACAGAGGTCCGGCTCGAGGCCGATGTCCACCTGCGCCCGCTGGTGGCCCTCGCTCGAGCGGTCGCTCGGCCGATCATCGAGAGGATCCTGCGCCGCGACCTGGAGGGCCACGTCGACCACATGATCGAGGACCTGGCCTAAGCCAGGGCAGTCAAGGGGAGGTGGCCTCCAGCAGGTGCAGCTCGCTGCCATCCATCAGGTGCATCTGGCGGCTCTCGGTCCCCCGTTTGAGCTCGGCATCGAGCAGTTGGTCCACGGCGTCGGTCGGTAGCCCGTGGTCGAGCTCCGAGGCCTGGGGGGAGGGGCGCCGGACGAGGAAGAGGATCCGGCCCTCGGGGACCAGGATCCGGCAGATCTCGTCGATGAGGTCCTGGGACCACGGCTCGAAGGCACCATCCAGGAAGGCGCCGACGACGGCGGCCATGCTGTCCTCGTCGAAGGGAAGGCCAGGCAGGTCCAAGGGTGTATGCTCCCAGTTGCCAGGGACCTCTCTTTCGGTCTCCGGCATCCCGTGGTTGGAGAAGACCTGCCACTTGGGGGCTCGTCGAGCTAGACCCAGGCCTAGGAACGCGTCGATGGAGTGGAGGTCGACGAGGGTCTCACCGGGCACCATGCCGACGTTGTCACGCACCAGTCGGACCAGGCGCTTACGGAGGCCCCGGCCGAGGATCTGCTCGAGCGTGTAGCCCATCGAGCGGGCAAGGCCGGCCCCGGTCAAGGGCTTTGGCCCCGAGAAGCTATGGTGGTGATCGGTCAGCCTGGCTTGGTGCCGGCCAGCCGGTAGACCCAGCTCTGGTCGTCCAGGATCGACACCTTGACCTCGTCGGCCTTGTCGAAACCGGCCTGACGCAGAGCGCCGACCGCGTGCTCCGGGATCCCCCGTCGCACGTTCCGGTTGCTCGGGGAGGGGCCCCGGAACAGCAGGGCCAGGGTCCCACCGGGTGCTAGCACACGGGCGATCTCGTCGGCCAGGTCCGGCGACCATCCCTCCATGGTCTCGTGGAGGTAGGCGCCGGTCACCATGCCCAGCTCCTCGGCGTCGAACGGGAGATCGGGGAGGCTGACCCCGATGGGCTCCAGGTTACCGGGTCCGTCCTCGGACGGTAGCAGGGTCGCGTAGACCGTCCATCCGGGCGACGCCCTGGCCACGGCGGCACCCAGGAACCCGTTCGGTGATCGAAGATCCAGGGCCACCGTCCGGGGAACGGTCCCACCCTTGATCCGGACCTGCTCGGCCAGACGCCTGAGCACCTCGTCGGGTAGCAGCTCGCCAGCTCGAGCCTCGACCATCGGGCCCTCGTCATGTTGTGGCCCTAAGAAACCTTCGGCAGGCGGTTCGATCCGTCCCGTCAGGGCACCAGGGCGCTCTGGAGGAGACGTCGGTCTCGATGACAAGGGTTAAGCGCCCACGTGACGCTATAGCACACCGGGATGCACCCCCACTGGCGGGACACGCGTGGGCCTCACGTGATCACCCGGGGGAACGTCGACGGGATCCTCTCGGCCGCCATGGCCCTGCACAACCACCCACGGGCCAGGGTCTCCTTCGTACCGTCCTCGACCACGGCCGTGGACGTGGTCCGACGGGACATCAGCAGCGACCTGGTGGTCATGGACCTGGGCTTGGAAGCCGAGCTGATCCGGGCCCTCAACAACAAGACCAAGACGCACCAGAAGGTCCTCTTCCTCGATCACCACCAGCAGTCGACCCGAGGCTACGCTGCCCTTGGGCCGCATGTCACCATCGAGGTCCAGCAGGGCAAGTCGGCGACCTCGGTGGCCCAGGAGCACTTCTGCATCGACCATCTGGGCCACCTGGCCGCCCTGGCCGACCATCTCGAGTACTGCGCCTCCGACCAGCTCAAGGGCGCCATCGATCGGTACGGCGAGAAGCGGATCGAGGAGGAGGCCCGGCACCTGGATTACGCCTGGCGGTACCACGTCGAGGACGACCGGTTCCGACGTCAGGCCGCCAGGTCCCTGGCCCACGGCCACTGGCCCAGCCAGATCTCCGAGGTCCAACGCCGCTACCTGATCGTGCACAACGAGGGCCGGTTCGAGCGAGCTAAACAACGGGTGCGCGAGCGTCTTCGGTTGCGGGGCCAGGTGGCGATCCTCGAGTTCGGCAAGCGTAAGCCCAGCCTGTTCGGGTTCGGGAGCCGAGCCATGTCAGCCGTGGCCCGGGAGACCGAGGCCGACGTGGCCGTGTTGGTCACCCGGCGAGGGGAACGCTCGAGCCTCTCCCTACGGGGCTTCCACGACGAGGTCAACCTGGGCCGGTTCATCGAGGGCTTCACCCAGGAGCATGGCCTGGTCGGGGGCGGGCACCCTGCCTCGGCCGGTGCCCGGATCCACACCCGGGACCTGCCGCTGCTCTTGGATGAGCTGGTCAACCTGGCGCCAGCGTGATCGGTCGGGGCTGTGTCTGGCCGGACGACACGCCCGACCTCGATGCGAGGCCGGGAGCAAGCCAGGCGCAGCTCTACCCGATGTACTGCAGCTCTTCCTCACCGGGACCCTCGCCCATACTCTCCATGTCCCGGAGCTGCTGGGTGAGCTTGTCCATCTGCTCGGCGCGGTTCTCGAGCTCGGAGAAGTCGATGTCGAGCCCGAAGATGGCGTCCAGGACCTCCAGGACGGCGCGGGCGGACCGAGGGTCGACCAGGTACCCGCTGGTCTCACCCATCAGGCAGATCCCCTGGATGCCACGTAGCTTGCCCAGGCCCAGGAGCAGACCCGATGCGCCGACGATGCCGCCGCCGGGTTCGTCCTCGCTGAACACGACGCCGTGCTTCTTCATCTCCTCGACCAGGGTGTCCTCGGTGGCAGCACCCAGGACCCGGGCCTTGTCGAGGATCTGCCCGGTGCCGTACCCGCCGAGGGTGAACAGGCGCACGATGCCCATATCCTCGAGGATGTCCAGCAGGCCGCTGGCCAGCTCGTACTGACCCTCGGCGGTCAGGCCCTGGTAGTCACCGATCAGCATGACGAGGTCCGGTCCGTCGGGGTTCTCCCAGACGTAGACCTCGTTGTTGACCAGTCGAACGGTGCCGCTGGGGTGGAGCAGGACCTGTGGTGGGAAGTGCTTGGAGTGGATCTCGGCGACCTTGGTGGCGTCGAGCTCCTCGATGAGATGATCAGCGGCCAGCTTGCCCACGTTGCCGACGCCGGGCAGCCCTTCGATGAGGACCGCATCCTCAAGCTCGACGGGGCCCTCCTCGGTCCACGTGACCTCGATGGCCTGCATCAGGCCGCCCCCTCGGAGGGCCGCTCTTCGTCGAGGCGCTTGAGCTTGCGGCGGTAGACGCCATGCTTCTCCTCCGGAGAGAACTTGGGGGGATGAGGGTCACGGGTCTTGGCCCCGCACTCGGGGCACGCGTCCTTCAGGGTGTAACGGGCGCAGGTGGGGCAGGTGCGAAGCATGGGGCGCCTCTATTCTTTCTCGGGCTCTTCTCGGTAGAACGTGCCGTCGCCGCCCTTCTCCTCGATGACGGCCAGGGACCGCTTGGCGGCCTCCTCCAGCTCGTCCTCGGCGATCTTGTAGTCGGGGGCGGTCACGACGACACGGTACCGGGGAGCACCGACGTACTGGACCTCGATGTCGACGTCCTCGTACTCGTTCTCCTCTGCGGCGGCCAGGGCGTCCTGGACGCGCTTGACGCCGTCGGAGGCGGGGCTTGTCACGTCCAGGTACCCGTGGATCGTGACGAAGGGGATCGAGATGTTCTCCTCGGCCAGCTCGATGAACTGGTCGAACCAGGGCCCCTCGAAGCCGTCCTCCTTGAGGACCTCGGGGTCGATGGCGGCGGCCTCGAACGCGGCGTACAGGGACCCGTACTCCTCTTCGATGTCCCAGCCGAACTCCTCGTAGAGATCCTTGACGTCGCGGTCGAGCTCCTCGGCCAGCATCTCCATGAGCTTGTGGGCCTTCTGCGCGTTCTTCCACTCGGCGATCTTCTCCCGGCGCTGGTGCTCGTTGATCCGCTTGAGGGAGAGATCCACGTGTCCCCGGGACTCGTCGACCTTGAGGACCTTGCAGACGACCTTCTGACCTTCGCGGACGTGATCTCGGACGTACTTGACCCAGCCAGAGGCGACCTCCGAGATGTGGATGAAGCCCTCCTTCCCTTCGTACTCATCCAGATCGCCGAACGCACCGAAGTCCTTGACGTCCTTGACGGTGCAGACGACGAAATCGCCGGTTTCCGGGAAGGGGTTGCGCTTCATCATGGGGAAGGCCTCACTCGATGTACTCTTGGAAGGTGCCGATGTACTCGACGACGCCGCCGGTGGGCTCGGCCAGAGGCGAGCCGCAGACCTGGCAGGTGATCTGCTTGGCGGCACGGACGAAGACGACCTGCTCGTTGCCGCAGTCGTTGCATTCGACGCGAGCGAAGCGGCCGGGATGCGTGACCTCGGGGGGAGGTTCTTGGGGCATCAAGCTCACTCCGTCAGCTCGAACTTGCCGGCCCGGAAGCACTTGGACTTCTGGTGGGCCTTGCGGCATTCACGGCAGCGATAGCGCAAGGGGATGCGCTTGGTCGGCTTCTCGCGGCCGCCCGGTTTGGGACGGGGGAAACCCCGGTACCCGCTCATGACGCGGCGGAACCGGCGCTGACCTTTCTTGTGTTCGGACGCGGGGCGTCGCTTGATGCGCTCGACCTCGTGGTCGTTGTGCGCGTTGCAGTGGGGACAGTGCGTCTTGATCACACGCGGCATCTTCATGGAGGGCCACCTCTGGCTGGAGGGATGGCGAGGTAAGGACGACCCCCATTTAATCGTTTGGGGCCGACCCGCGCGGGTGATCCCTGCTCGCTGACGGTCGCCACCTTTCCTTTCGCGGGCCCGCGAGGCGAGGATGCCTCAACCGAAGAAAAAGGGGTTGGTGGTTGTCACCGTCGGTTGGTTGCGATGGTATAAGCCCCTGTGATGGAAGCACCCGGTTGTATGGCCGCTCCGGAGATGGAGTCCACGTCCGACGAGACCGGTGGACGTTCCCAGCGTAAGGTCATGAGCTTCGAGACCACGCCGGACCCCTCCCCGGAGCCCGGGCCCCTTCACCAGGCCGAGGACCAGCCCAAGAAGGAGCGGTCGACCACGTTGCTGACGGCGCTGGCCGTCGCGCTCTCGATCGGGATCGCGATCCCGACGATCCTGCTCGTCGACGTCCCCCTGACCACCGTCGAGCAGGCCGTCTACATCACCGTGGCCGCGATCGTCCTGATGATCGGCCTCCTGCCGATGCGCTGGGGTTGGTACGTCATGGCCGGTGTCACGGTGGCCTTCTTCGGCCTGAACATGTACAACCTGTTCGCCGGCGCCGAGGTCTTCCGCTTCTACAACGGCTCCCAGCAGGCCTTCGCCATCCTCTACCCCGGTGTCGGGGTCATCGTCGGCGGCGTGATGCAAGGCCTCTACCGGTTGATCGGTGGCGAGTAGGTCCGTTACTTTCGGTGGGTCAGTCACAACCTTCAAGGTACCTGGGCCCCCATGGTGACCTGAGGCACCCATGGACCACACAGCCTGGGTCGTCGATTGGAACCCGGACTTCGAGGATGACCTCTCCATCAAACGGGAGGTCCTGCGGGCGCTCAACGAGCCGTCCGTCATGCGCACCATCACCCAGCTGACCGATCAGGCCATCCAGGAGGCCGTCGACGACGGTCTCGAGACCGAGCACCTGGTCTGGCTGGATACCCGGGGCAACTACGCGTTCTTCGTGCGGATCTGGTTCGAGGCGTCCGAGGAGAAGGCCTTCGTCATCATCGAGGAGAACGACCTCGGGGACATCGGGTTCCTGCTGCTCGACGACCACGACTGCGCTACCTACGGGTCCACGCCGGACGTCCTGCGGGTCGAGCTCCGCGATCCCGAGACCCTCGGCGTCTCACGCTGACGTCCTGCCACGCCGGCATCCTGGCGGCTTGGTGCAAACGTATTTCTTAGGTTGGCCAGCATCCGGACTCTGTGCCTGTTCGAGACGTTGTGATCATCGGGTCAGGGCCAGCCGGTTTGACGGCCGCTCTCTACGCCGCGCGGGCGAACCTTGACGTTCTTTGCATCGCCGGTTACGAGGCCGGCGGCCAGCTCATGCTCACCACCGACGTGGAGAACTACCCTGGGTTCCCCGAGGGCGTCCAGGGCCCCGAGCTGATGGAACGGTTCCGCAAGCAAGCCGAGCGGTTCGGCACCGGGTTCATCGACCGGGACGCGACGGCCGTGGATGCCACCGACCGCCCGTTCACCGTCGAGGTGGAGGGCGAGGTCGTCGAGGCCCGGTCCATCATCGTGGCCACCGGCGCTGACGCCAAGTGGCTGGGTCTCCCCAACGAGGAGGACTACCGGGGCCGCGGCCTGTCCACCTGCGCGACCTGCGACGGGGCATTCTTCAAGGACAAGGAGGTCGTCGTGGTCGGCGGCGGGGATTCGGCCATGGAGGAGTCCCTCTTCCTGACCAAGTTCGCCGAGAAGGTCACCATCGCCCACCGCCGCGACGAGTTCCGGGCCTCCCAGATCATGCAGGACCGGGTCTTCGACAACGAGAAGATCGACGTCCTGTGGAACACCGAGGTCATCGAGTACCTAGGCAACGGCCACATCGAGGGCGTCAAGATGATCGAGCACCCCGAGGGCAAGCCCAAGCAAACGGTCCCGGAGTCTGACTGGGACAACGCCGGCGAACACGGGGGCAAGACCTACGACCTCGAGACCGACGGCGTCTTCATCGCCATCGGCCACAAGCCCAACACCGACATCTTCCAGGGCCAACTGGAGCTGGACAAGAAGGGCTACATGAAGGTCGAAAACCGGACCCGGACCAGCGTCGAGGGGGTCTTTGCCTGCGGCGATGTCCACGACACCCACTACCGCCAGGCCGTGACCGCGGCCGGCATGGGCTGCATGGCCGCCATGGACTGCGAGAAGTGGTTGGAGGCCCAGGAGGACTGACCCGCGTGTCGAGCACCGCCCGGGGGATCCTGGTCGCCCTGGTCGGGCTCTCGGTCCTGGTCTCTCTGGTGCCGACGACCGCGGCCCACAACCCGGCTCTGACCGTCTATGCGCCGGTCCCGCTGGATGGCGGGCTGCTGGTCATCGGCGAGGAAGGGACCGTGGCCCATCTCAGCCCCGACGGGCAGGAACGATGGTCCACCCAGCTCGACCTGCAGCTGATCCTCCGCCCGGCCACCGGCCACGACCTGGCCGCCGGGTTCGCTCGCAACCTCACCACCCTGGAGAACGAGGTCGTCGCCTTCGACGCCGACGGCCTGGCCTGGACCCAGGGGCTTGGCACCGAGGACACCCACGGGTGGGTGCTGGCCACCGAGGACGGGTTCGCCGTCCTCGGTGCAGATGGGACGCTGACCCTGCTCACCGCCGACGGTGAGACGCAGACCAGCCACGAGCTCCCAGCGCCGCCAAACGCACGCCCGGTGGCCCACCCCGAGGACGGCTGGGTCTACCCGACGGCCGACCGGCGGGTCCTCCACGTGGATGGAGAGGGCCAGCTCCAAGCCGAGGCCGACATCGACGGTCGCTCCTCTGGCCTGACGGTGACCGACGACCGGATCCTGGTGGGCTACGGCTCGGTGAGCAGCGGGGAGGCCGCGGTCACCGCCTTCGACATGGCGCTGGCACCGGCCTGGCAGGCCACGGCCCCGGGCTTCCGGGTCGGCGGCCCCCCGGCAACCTTCCAGGACGGGATCGCCTTCGGCACCTACCTCTCCGAGGGTGCCCACGTCGTCCGGGCGGGCCCGGGCGGGGAGATCCTCTGGGACAAGCAGCTCGCCAACCAGACCGCCGCGGCCGTGACCACCGACGGGGGACGGATCTACGCCACCGTCAACCAGGGCGTGGTCGCCTTCGATGAGGACGGGACCGAGCTCTGGTCGACCGACCTCTCACCGCGCCTGAGCCCGGCGACGCTCCAGCACGGCCTGATCTTGCCCTCCGGGGCCGACAACCGGTTGGTCGCCCTGGATCCAGCCACCGGCGAGATCGCCTGGACGTGGGACGACGGGATCCGGGAGGTCCCGTGGACAGACGAGGGCCTGACCCAGCAAGGACCCCCGGGCCAAGGGGACCGCGAGGACGATCGGTCCCCGATCCCCACCGGCCCGGTGCTTGCGCTGCTGGCGTTGGCGACCGTTGCCATCCTCCGGGCCCGCCGGTGAGGCCCCGACCGGCGGCATCTTCAAATGGACCTCCCGAGTTGGCGCGTTGATCCCCATGACCAAGCTCGGTTTCGTCGGTGCCGGCCAGGTCGGCGCCTCCACCGCCTTCTCGTGCCTGCACCTCATCCAGCCTGAGGCCATCTCGCTCGTCGACATCCAGGAGGACATGGCCGTCGGCCAGAGCCTGGACCTGGCGGCAGCCGCCGCTGGCCTCGACTACTTCCCCGAGGTCGAGGCCGGCAGCGACTACGAGATCCTCGACGACGCGGACGTCGTCATCACCACCGCCGGGATCCCCCGCAAGCCCGGCATGGACCGCCTGGACCTGCTGAACAAGAACATCGGCATCATGGAGGACGTGGTCGGCCAGACCTTCGAGCACGCCCCCGATGCCCACCTGCTCGTCGTGGCCAACCCGGTCGACATCCTGACCTACGCCGCATGGCAGCAGAGCCAGCTGCCCCGCAACCGGGTCTTCGGCATGGGCTCCTGGCACGACTCGATCCGCCTGCGCTACATCCTGTCCACCCTGGATGCGGACACCGACGCCTGGATGCTGGGCGAGCACGGCGAGTCCATGGTCGCTGCCCAGAGCATCGCCAACGTCGGCAAGGACCTCGACTGGCCCGACGTCCAGGACCAGATCCGCGGCCTGGCCATGGACATCATCGAGAAGAAGGGCGCGACCTACTACGCACCCGGCGTGGCCACGGCCAACATGGCCCAGTCCATCGTCGAGAACCAGAAGCGGGTCCTGCCCACCAGCACGATCCTCGATGGCGAGTTCGGCCTCGAGGGCGTCAGCCTGGGTGTGCCGGCCATCCTGGGTCACGACGGCATGGAGGGTGTGGTCGAGGTCGACCTGTCCGACCAGGACCTCAAGAACCTGCAGGCCAGCGGCCAGAAGCTCAAGAAGACCCTGGCCGAGCTGGATCTCTGAACCAGCTTCTTTGTGGAGGCATCGACACCGCGAGGGCCTCGCAAAGAACCTCGTTCATGCATCAAGAAACGAGGCCCTCGCGCGACCCATGCCTCAGGTGCCGGCCTCGCCACGACCCCGGCCGACACGCACCACCGAACCAGCTTCTTTGTTGGGCCATCGACGCCTGCCGGCCACCGCAGAGAACCTTCTGGCGGAACCGGCTGGCGTGGTCAACGCCGCTGTCCGATCATGGCCGCCTTGCCCTTGTCCACGAGCACGCTGGCCGTCTCATCGGGCAGGGTGACCAGGTCCTCCTTCTCCAACGTGTAGATCCGCAGGTCGGCGGCCGTGAAGGTCGGCACGTCCTCAAGGATGCGGACGATCTTATGCTCGCCGCCGCGCTGGGCCCGCTCGAGGACCCGGGCACGGGCGGCCTCGACCTCCTCGCGGACGCTGTGGAACAGCTCGCGCTCCTCGGAGGTGAGATCCTTCTCCTCGAGCTCGCCGCTCTTGGACAACGCGTGGGCCAGGATCCGCTTGGCTCGAAGGTCGAAGAGATCGTTGAGGGCCTCCCGGCCTCGGAAGAGCTCGTCGAAGAGGATGCGGACCTCCTTGCTGCCGGGATCCTGGCTGTGGGCCCGCTCGTACTCCTCCCGGAGCTCCTCGAGGTAGTCCTGGGCCTCCTCGTAGAAGCTCGGACGCAGGTGGACGGGTTTCTGGGCGCGCTTCTGGGTGTCCAACTTGCCCTTGATGTCCTCGTAGCCGATCTCCTCGTCCTCGCGGCTCACGCGGAGACCTCCTGGGTGGCCAGCGTCGGTCGCCAGGGCGGGCCGCCGCCGGCGAACGGGAAGACGACGAAGGCCGCCACGTGCTCGGGGACCTCGTGGACGCCCTCCTCCAGCTCGTAGCGTTGCCCGGCCAGGGTGACCTCCTGGGGCTTCTTGAGCTCGATGCTCACCGGCTGGTCGCCCAGGGCCACGGCGTCCTCCAGGGGGTCGAAGGCCTTGAGCTCGGAGAGGGTCAGCGGGGTCACGCGCAGCGCGGTCTTGCCGTGCAGGCTGCCGGGCAGCCGGATGAGACGGTGGGTGTCCGCGGTGACCGGTTCGTCGGCCTCGCCGATGGCCTCGTGGTGGGTGCGCTCGGCCAGGCCCTGCAGGACCCGGCGGTCCGAGAGCGTGGGGACCTGGCCGACGTTGCCCTTGGCCAGGCCGGCCAGGCGCTCGCGGGCGAGCTCGTCGAGCAGGCGCTCGGCTTTCGTGTCGCCGATGCCGGGGATGCTGGTCAGCTCGTCGAGAGCGGCCTCGCGATCCTCCTTGGCCTTGTGGGCGATGGCCTCCAGCTGGCCCACCAGCGTGCGCGTGAACAGGCCCTCCCAGCCGGGCGCCTGGGCGGCCGGCACCGACCAGCGCTTCTTCTCGCTGGAGCGGGTGCCGACCTGCTCGCTGGCGTAGATCTCCTGACGGAGCAACCGCTCGATGGCCAGGCCGTTCCCGGTCACGTAGTCGACGATCTCCCGGCGCTCCTGGCTCCCAAGGGGGTGGACCGACGGGTCCATGACGTGGATGTGGTAGCCGCGTCCGCCGGAGAAGGCGATCTTGAGATCGTCCTCGGTGAAGCCGAAATGCCCGATCATGAACTCCTCGGCGACCTTGATGGCCTCCTGGCGGACCTCCTCGAGCATGCCGGCGTAGCTCATCTCGTCGGCCCCGGGCAGGTGGTCGGCGTCCAGGTCGAAGATGAGATCGGCGCCCATCCAGACCTTGTCGTCCATGTCGGTGGCATCGGGCTGCTCGTAGTAGGCCGCCGAGTAGTAGGCGTGCGCCGGGCCACGCTCGGCCATGAACTCGCCGATGTCGCCGCGGGTGGCGAAGCCGGTGTGGCGTTGCATGCCCTTCTTGCCCAGGAAGAGGAACCCGTACTCGCGGCGGCCGTAGCGTGGTGGGAGCAGGACAGCGTTGCGCCTGTAGTAACGGCGCAGCAGGCTCCGTGCCCAGGCCAGCGTGGGGTCCATCTGGACCCGGCAAGCAAGCTGGTACGTATAGGGGTTACCGGTGGGTCATCGATGCTACCCGCACCTGGGGTCGGGGAACCGGAGGTACCGCGCAAGGCGTAGGGGGGCCGGGGGCCCAGGAGCCGCTCGAACCCCCCGTGGCTCGGGCCTATCGCCGGGAGCCCCGGACCAGGGCGCTAGCCCCTACCGCGACGGCCACCACGGTCACCAGACCTGGACCTGGTACGGCCCGGTCACCGCCGACGTCGACCTGGCTGGCATCGTAGACCCCGAGCCCGCCGTCGGAGCCCTCGAAGGAGGCCTGACCTTGCATGCCTTGGTCCGAGACCGACGCCCCGGTCTCGACGGCACCGCCGTCATCGGCGCCCATGCCGCCAGCGTCCCCGCTGGCCGCGGTGCGCCGGTCGTCCTCGGGAGGCTCGGTCGCCTCGTCGTAGACGACGCAGCACCGGCCGTGGCGGGCCTGGCCAGGGGTGAGCTCGAAGGCCACGGTCCGTTCCTCGCCCTCGGCGACGGGCACGTTCTCGATGGCGCGGTAGTACCCGTCGGCCCGGATCTGGATCGTGTAGTACCCGTGGGCGACCTCGAGCTGGAAGGAGCCGTTCTCGTCGGTGGTGGCCCGGCCCCACTGGCCGGTGGCCTCGTTGACCAGCCGCAGCTGGGCCTCGGGGACACCCTCCTCGCTCGTGGCGTTGACGACCCAGCCTTGGAGCACAGCATCGGGCTCGTGCTTGGGCGCCAGCTCGACGTCGAGCGTGCGATCTTCACCTGCCTCCCCGACGAACGTGGTCGCGCTGGAGTAGTAACCGTGATCGCGCTCGATGGGTTGGCATCGACGCTCCTCTGGGACCACGGTGCGGGAGGCCGAGGCCTCCCGAGGCTCCTCCTCGTCGGCGCCGTCGCCCTCGCGTGCCTCGGCGGTGCTCCCCTCGTGCTCGACCGCGGTCGC
>CAZBKU010000057.1:0-4954 GCA_964492585.1 uncultured Thermoplasmatales archaeon
CAACGAGGGCGAGGTCAAGGACAGCATGCTCGTCATCGTCCCGGCCGACCAGGTCGAGACCACGGACACCGTCGTCCCGTGGGTCTGGGCCCAGGTCCCCACCGACGAACGCTACGACAACACCTTCGGTGGCGAATCGACCCCGACCTCTGCGTTCTATAGCGCTGCGAGGAACCAGATGGCCGGTATCTCCATCGCCGACCAGCTGGACTACGGGTTCACCCCGATCCAGTTGTCCGGCCAGGCAGCCCACACGGTCGGCACGCCGACCGACGTGACCTTCTTCTGCCAGGACTCGAGCTCAGAGACGGTCTGCGAGGTCCCCGACAACGGCCAGGTGGACCTCACGTTCAGCGTGACCAACCAGGAGACCGACGTGCAGGAGACCCTGGACGTGAGCCTCGTCGCCGAGGACGGCACGGTGCTCGACACCGCGACCGTCGACGTCCCCGGCCAGACGATCAGCACCCTCTCGATCCCTGACGCCACGGGGATGCACAACGAGCGCGTGCACCTTGAGCTCGGTGCTGGCGCCTTCGCCGAGGGCGCCGAGAGCCAGGAGATCCGGCTGGCCGAGGACATCGCCGAGAACCAGGCGCCGGTCGTCGACCTGACAGGTGACGTGGACGCTGTGGCCCAGCCCGGCGAGATCGTGACCGTGGACGCCATGGCCACCGACGTCGAGGATGACCCGATCACCTTCAGCCACAGTCTCTCGACCGACGTCCCCGGTGACACGTTCACCGACAATGGGGACGGCACCGCGACCTGGACCTGGGAGATCCCCTTGAGCCAGAAGACCGGCACCGACATCACGTTCGTCGCCTCCGACGGCGACGAGACCGGCCAGGCGACGACGAGCATCGAGCTGGAGATCCCCGCCAAAGCCCAGGTTCTCAACCCGCACAACGAGACCGGCGTGTCGACGGCGACCGTGCTGGAGGACACCGACGTGACCCTTCGGGCCAGCGCCAGCGACCTCTCCGGCTCCCTCGATCTCGTGGAGATCTACCCCGACGGGTTCGACAACCCTGGCGTCGACGTGACCAGCCAGGGCGGCGAGATCTACACGCTCTCGCACACGTACGCCGAGCCTGGCGCCTACACGGTGGGTGTCACGGTGAAGAACAGCGACCGGATCTGGACCAACGACACCGCCACGATCCAGGTCGCCGAGAACCAGGCGCCGGCCGTCGACGCTGGGGAGGACATCTCCCTCGATGCGACCGACCCGGCGCCCACCGCCATCGAGCTGGACGGTAGCGTGGTCGACCCTGAGAACCGGGGCATCGACCAGGCAAGCCTCGTCTGGACCGACGCCAGCGGGGCTGAGATCGCCACCGGGACCGAGGCCACCACCGTGGACCTGGGACCCGGCAGCTACGAGTTCACGCTGACCGCCACCGACGCTGATGGTTTGACCAGCAGCGACTCGGTGAGCGTCGTCATCGACGACAGCATCCAGGCCGAGGGTAGGCTGCTCTCTGTGGGGCAACCCGACCAGGATGGTCGCTACGTCGTCGATGGACCGACCGACATGGCGCTTGGATCCCTCCGAGGTCAGGTCTCCGTGATCGATGATCTGGGTGCCGACGTCGAGGGCGCCGAGGTGGTCGGCACGGTCCTGTACCACGGGATCGGCGGCACAGAGCTGGACCTCGAGACCCACGCCTTCGAGGCTACCACCCGGGCAGACGGCACCGCGGACTTCACCGTGGAGCACGACATCCCTGGCACGCTGTCCCTGCCAGGCCTCCACGAGATCCAGCTCGTCGTGACCAGCGACTCGCGAGCCGGTGCACCGGTGGACGATGCCGAGACCGAGACGTTCTCGATCTTCTACTGGGTCGGACCCCAGGTCGGTCCGCTAGCCTAGGCTACCTGCACCGCTGACCTTCCGGGGCCTTCGGCCCCGTCTCCCTCCCCTCCTCTCTCCAGAACCTGAGCAGTGGAGACCCTCTGGATCTACCCATCACCTTCCTGGGACCTTGGGGAGATTCGCCCACGCATCCGGTCCTCATCCCCGCCCTGACAGCCCACCTTCCGCCGCCCCAACGACGAACGGATAATAACGGCGAGATTCAACGCAGAAGGTCAGAGATCCAACGGCCATCCCAGGGGATCAGATGATCGGCCTACCGCCCGATGGCGAGGTGTAACCTTTTTCTTGCGGTTAGACACGCTCTATCGACCGTTAAACTCTTATAACTCAGGGATTGTTTAGTTGTCACCTCGGTGAGTAACACCACCGACGGAGGCTGAGCGAATTGGGAGATAGAATAAGCACCCCCCTGACACTTAGCGTAGCGTGTCTCTTGTTGACCGTCGGGCTGACCGCGTTGCCGGCCTCGGCCGCCGCGCCGATCGCCGACTTCACGATCAGCTCCCCAGACGACCCGATCACCACGCAGACGACGGTGACGTTCACATCGACGAGCCAAACCTGTGTGGACACCGGTGATTGTCCAGGCGGTGAAGAGGAGATCCGCTGGGAGAACTGGACCGTCACGTACGTGACCGACCCCACGCCCGACAACCACGGGCCGGCCGACGACACCGTCCTGAGGACCGAGAGCTTCGGTCCCGATGTCGCTCCTGGTTCGAGCTTCTCGGGCGTCCCGTTCGAGGACGGGACCTGGGAGGTCACCCTCGAGGTCACCGACGAGGACGACGAGACCGATACCATCTCGAAGACCTTCGACGTGGTGAACGTCGGCCCGGACGCGGACTTCAACTTCCACGCGCCGGACGATCCGGACACGGCCGAGTCAACGATCTTGACCCGGTCGACGTCCGAGGATCCTGACGGTGACGTCGTCGAGGAGGAATGGCGGGTCTGGCTGATGGAGGACGACACGCCAGATGCGAACCCGCCTGACGACGGGCCGACCCTGCTGCACAAGGAGGTCCGCGAGAGCGGCGAGCTCTTCGAGCAGTTCGACGCCGGCCAGTACATCGACGACGACGGGTTCTACCGCATCACGTTGTTCGTCACCGACGACGACGGTGACGACACCCGGCACTTCGTCGAGTTCGACGTGGCCAACCTCGCGCCCACCGGCGGGTTCTCGATCAGCGTGGACACGGGCACCCCCGCGACGGTGGAGAGCACGTTCACGGCGTCCTCGACCCTCGCCGACAGCGACGGCGAGATCACCGAGGAGCACTGGGAGCTCTGGCTGATCGACGATCCGACACCGGACGAGGATGATCCGGAGAGCTTCCCCTCGTTGATCAAGCAAGGCACGAGCGACAGCGGCGGCTCCAGCTTCGTGTTCGAGGTGCCAGACGACGGCAAGTACCGGGTCGACCTGGAAGGGACCGACGACGACGGCGCTGTCGTCTCCCTGTCGAAGGTGATCACCGTGAGCAACACGGCGCCCACGGTGATGATGGACCTGTCGGCCACCTCGGACCCGATCTCCAGCATCGACGACATCACGGTGGACGTCGATGCCTCGGACGCCGACGGCGAGATCGTCGAGTACATCTACAACCTGCGGCTCCTCGACGATCCCACCCCGGACGGCGAGTTCGACGACGCCCAGCAGATCTTCCGGATCACGACGACCGAGGCTAGCCACACCTTCAGCGTCCCCGACGACGGTGAGTACCAGCTCTTCGTCGGTGTGCTGGACGACGACGGGGAGAAGAGCGTGGTCGACGCGACCTTCTCGGTGGTCAACCTGGCTCCGGACCAGCCCCTGTTGGACATCGACCCCGAGGATCTGGCTTTCCACCCCGACGACCCGATCCACATCAAGGACCTGGGTCCCCGTGGTGATCGCGGGGATCCCGACAACCAGCTCGAAAGCGTGGTCCTCCACACCCCGGCCACCGGGGACATCGAGCTGCAACCCGGCGAGCACATCGTGCTGGATGGGTACGGGGTCGAGGCGTGCGACGAACCTGTCACGCTGACCTACACCGACGCTGACGGCGTCAGCACCACCAGGACGAAGGAGATCGACGTCGACGCCACCCTGCCGACATCGGCTGTCGGCCTGCCGTCCACCCCCTCGAGCGGCTGGTACAGTGGCCCGGTCCAGGTGGATGTCTTCTCGAACGACGACTGCGCCGGCTTCTCCAGCGCGACCTACACGGTCGACGGCGCAAGCACGACCACCCAGCACCACTCCTTCGGGTTCACCGTCGACGGGGACGGCGTGCACGATGTCGAGGTCAGGGCCACCGACAGAGCCGGCAACGTGGAGGATCCGGTGACCCGGACGGTGAAGATCGACACGACCGATCCCGAGGTCGAGATCACCAGCCCGTGCGTGACCCCGCTGTGCGAGGTCGGCGTCGAGGCTGGCACGGTCTCCAACGTGATCATCAACGCCGATGCCTCGGATGCCGGCTCTGGTGTCGATCGCGTCGAGTTCTTCGTCGACGGGCAGCTCGTCGGGACGGACACCGACGGTTCCGATGGCTACGCGACGTCCTGGCAGGCCAGCTCCGGCGTGCACATGGTCGACGTGACCGCCATCGATGCCACCGGCCACTCGTCGACGGACAGCCTCCTGCTGGTCGTGACGTGATCGGTCACGGGACCTGTCTCGGTGCGTTGCGGAACCTCTCGGGGGATCAGCCGCCCCCGCGAGAGACGCAGCGCTAAGGGTGCCGGACGCTCCGGCCCCAAGATCCGTGCGGGGGGATCCGTCCCCCCGCGCGTCTCTCCCCCTTCTTCGAGCAAACTGGCCGCAGGGACCCAGCGCTGGCAAGATCCGGCGCAGCGATCGATGGCTGGACCCCCTGCGTGGCGAGAACCCGTCGGGCTGGTCCGGGGTCCCTGCAACGATGTGGCCTGGGGCATGGCCAGCCAAGCCTTCATGCTGGCCGGCCCCGTGGGGTGGACCGATGGCTCCCTACGAGCTGACCCTCTCCCACGTGGAGGACGACGTGATCGAGACCGAGACCCCCAGCGGGCACACCGTCACCTTCGACGCCAAGG
>CAZBKU010000057.1:4964-13143 GCA_964492585.1 uncultured Thermoplasmatales archaeon
CCGGTCGAGATGCTGCTGGCGTCCATCGGTGCCTGTTCGCTGATGGACGTCGCGATGATCCTGGAGAAGAAGCGCTTGGAGCCCGAGGCCCTGCGCGTGCAGGTCGTCGGGGACCGTCGGGAGGAGCACCCGCGGGCCTTCACCCACGTCGAGCTGATCTACCAGGTCCAGGGGGAGATCCCCGACAAGGCTCTCGAGCAGGCCTGCGAGCTCTCCGTCGAGAAGTACTGCTCGGTGCTGGCCACCGTACGGGAAGCCCCGCCGGTGGACTGGTCGGCCACCGTCCTCTAGCCGTGGGGACCGTCGCCCTGCTCTTCCCCTACCTCGGGGTGCGGTGGGGCCTGGCCGGCTGGCGGCTCGGCAGACCCCTGATCCTCGGGGCTGCTGGCCGGTGGCAGGGTGATGTAGAAGGTCGACCCGTGTCCGACCTGGCTGTCGACCCAGATCCGGCCACCGTGGGCCTCGATGATCCGCCGGCAGATGGAGAGACCGATGCCGGTCCCCGGGTAGACCTCCCGGTTGTGCAGGCGGCGGAACGGATCGAAGATCCGGTCGTGGTAACGGGGGTCGATGCCGATGCCGTTATCCTCGATGCGCAGACGCCAGCGGTCCCCGTCGCGCTCGGCACCGATCCCGATCCGGGGGTGCTCGGCCTCGTTGTAGAGGGTGGCGTTCTCGAGGAGGTGCTTGAAGACGTCCTGGAGACGGGCGGGATCGGCCAGGACGGTCGGGAGCTCGTCCTCGATGACGACCGATCGAGGCTCCAGGGTGTCGCCGGTGGCATCGACCGCCCGGTCGATCACGTTGGTCAGCCTGCAGGGTTGCAGGTCCATGCTGGAGGAGCGCAGCTGGGAGTAGTGGAGCAGCTCGCTGAGCAGCATGTGCATGCGTTTGGCGCCATCCACCGTGAACGAGAGGAACTCCTGGGCCTCGTCGTCCAGTTCGTCGCTGTACCGGCGCTCGAGCATCTGGGTGTAGTGCGTGATGTCCCGCAGAGGCTCCTGGAGGTCGTGGGCTGCCAGCTCGGCGTAGTGGGCCAACTCGGCGTTGGACCGCTCGAGCTCGTTGGCGTGCTCGGCGACCTGACGCGCGTAGGCGGCCATCTCTTCCTCGGCCTCCTTGCGCTCGGTGATGTCGGTGGTGATGATCGCGGCCCCCTCGACGTCGCCGGCCCAGGTGATCGGCCCGATCCGGGCGTTGTACCATCGGGGTTCGCCGTCGGGGCCCGGGGTCATCATCTGGAACTCGTCGACGTCCTCATCTTGGAGGGCGGTCTTGAGCCCGTCCTCGAGGTCGTCGCGGAAGGGGGCGGGCACGTGCTCGCGCACGTTGGTGTCGATCAGAACCTCCCGCGGGGTGCCGTTGAGCTCCCGGTTGGCGTACTCGATCCGGCCATCCCGGGAGACCACCATGATGTGGCCGGGGGTGTTGGTCAGGATCGATCGCCACCGTTCCTCCTGGTCGCGGACGACCTGGTGGGCGTCCTCGATGGCGTCCATGCGCTCCTGGCGGAGCTGGTCGCGGGCATCGTAGCGGGCACGGACCTGGTTGAAGTACGCCTCAGAGAACAGGCCCCCGATCAGGCCGACCAGGGGGATCATGGCGATCCGCATGGTCAGGGCTGCCCCGTGGCCGGGGAGGTCCCCACTGGCTCCCAGGACGGCCAGGTAGAGCGCGATGTAGCCGAAGGCGTGCAGCGAGATGTCCTTGAGGTCGAACCGGTAGGCCACGGCGGCGATGGCCGGGTACCAGAGGACGAAGAGGGGGGACTCGAACCCACCGGTCGAGAGCACCCAGCCCCCGACCAGGAGCCCGTCGATCGTGGCCAGGACGCGACCCTCCTGGAGGATGCTGGTCCGGCGGTAGGGCTTGACCAGCCAGACGTACAGGGCATACGGGATCGAGAGACCGATCACGATGCTGGAGAGCCACACGATGGATTCGGCCGGGTCCATCAGGGCCAGGTAGACGAAGGTCGTCAGGCCGACCAGCGTGACACGGACCAGGCAGATGTTCTCCTCGGCGGTCTGAACCTTCTCCTCGATCCAGTCGTCCTGGCGGGGGGCTCGATCGATCATGCCCGGTGAGAGGAGCTCTGCCATGCGTCCCTGCAAGCTCGAGGCGCCCTCGGCCTGGTTCGATGGGCCAGGCTGGGTGATGTCATCCCCAGCTTGCTCGATCTCTGGTTGTGGCACGACTAGACCCCCTGCTGTGTTACTCCTCCATCCTCGGCTGATAGTTTATAAAGGGTCCTCTAGGTCCCACCGGCTGGAGGGGCGCTATCTGCCCTAAGGCGCCTGGTCGGGGGCGGATGCGTCCTGGGGCCCGGGGGCTGGGTGCTTGGCAGCACGACGGCGGAGCGTCACCAAGCCGACGCCGGCCAGGACAAGGGCCCCGGCGATCAGGTGGACGGTGCGGAGGGTCTCGCCCAGCAGGCCCCAGGCCATCAGGACCGTTGCCACCGGTTGCACGTAGATGAACACCGCCACCGTGCTTGAGGCTACCCGGGACAGGGCGACCAGGTTGAGCACGTAGGTGCCCACCGTGGGACCCAGGATCACGTAGGCCAAGATGAGCCAGAGGAGGGGGCTGAGCTCCATCAGCGGTGCGGTCCCCTCGGTCATCAGGGTCAGGGGTAGGACCATCACGGACCCGAAGATGAAGAGCCAGGCCGTGGCGGTCAGGGGCTCGACGCGCTGCAGGATCGGGCGGCTGATGACCAGGTAGAAGGCGTACGATAGGGCGTTGACCAAGATCAAGGCGTTGCCCACCAGGTGGTCGTCGGCCAGGCTGAAGTTGGCCGGATCCAACAGGACCATGACACCGGCCAGGGCCACCGCGATGCCCAGGCCCCGACGCCAGGACCAGGCTTCGTGGCCGGCGACCAGGGCCATAAGGTAGGTGAACACTGGGATGGTGGTCAACAGCAGGGCGGCGTTGGTGGCCGTGGTCATCGATAGGCCCCACAGGAAGATGACCTGGTTGATCACGATCCCGAAGACAGCGTAGACAGCCAACCGGCCCAGATCGCCCGGGGCTGGCAGCATGGGTCGGCCAAGGACCCACACCAGGCCCGCCAGGACCACGGCGGCACCGACCATACGGGCCGTGGCGAAGGGAAGGAAGTGGATGTCCCGCAGGCCGACCTTGCCGACGATGGGCCAGGTGGCGAAGAGGAGCTGGGCACCCATCAGGGCAGCGTACGCGCCGGCGGCCTGGCGGTCGACACCACCAGGGAGGGGGTCGCCGGCCTCCGAGGGGTCCTGGGCCACGGCGGCCGTGAGGGTGAGGGCATGATGAACCTTTCCCCGAGGGCAAGTGGAGGTGTCGCACGCAGGCGCTGTGGGCCTGGCTCAGTCCTCAGGCTCCTCGGGCCCGCGCTCGACCTCGACGGCCACCTTGAGCGCGTAGGCGGTCAGGCCGATCATGGCTACGAAGGCGACCACGAGGCCGAGGGCGACCGTCCATCGGCCAGCCCAAGCGTACAGGCCGGCCGGGATCCCGATCAGCAGGACGAGGAGGGCGATCACCAGGGCCAGGGTCTTGGGTTCCTGGGCCAGGGGTTTGATTGGCCGCTCCGGGGCCTCGTCGCTCATGGAAGCTCCTCCATCAGGTACGGGATCACCTGGGTGAGGTCCCGGCCGTCGACGACCTCGTCGGCCGCCTGGCAGACCTCCTCATCTAGAGGGGCGAACGCGATGCCGTGGCCGGCCACCTCGAACATCCCCCGGTCGTAGGTCGAGTTGCCCACGGCGCTGGCCTGGCCGGGTCGACCCTCCAACCGCGCCAGGGCCTCGCGGCTGGGCCCTGCCTTGTCCTCCAGGTAGACCCGGCAGATGCCCTGGCCGGTCAGGTAGCCGTCTTCGTCGGTGGCCAGGCCGTTGGCGATGACCGTCTCGATGCCCAGCTCCTCGGCCACGCGCTCGGCCAGAAGATCGATGCCGCCGGACACGATGGCCGTGCGGACCTCCGCGGTGTGCAGGGTCTCCAGGAGCTTGCGAGCGCCGGTCATCAGCGGCGCTTGCTCGAGGATCTGTTCGATCTGGGAGATGTGGATGGGCCCGCCGTGGGCCTGGGTCCACAGCTTGATGTCGCTGGCCATGAAGGCCTCGTCGTCCAGGTAGCCCTGGAGGAAGGCATCGAGGTTGTCGCTGTTGTCGACGCCGAAGTGGTCGTGGACCCAGGCCCAGGCCGACATCTCGTCGACCAGGGTCCCGTCCATGTCGAAGAGGACCACAGGGAAGCGCGCGGTCGCCACGCTGGCGGGGACGGGGGCATCAAGTAAGAAGGTTGCCACCCCGCCCCGGAGGTTGGGACCATGGCGGTCGGCGGGGCGGGCTGGCAAGGTAAGCGAGGTGGCCCCTGCGCCCTAGGAGGCTGTCAGATGCGCAGGCGTTGGAGGAGCTTGGCTAGGGCGGGGGGCACGAGACGGAGCTGGTAGGTGAGGTCCAGGTCTCGATCGACCTGGTCCTCGACGCGTTGGAGGTAGGCGTCCATGGGGACCTCGCTTACACACCGGTGTTGTCACCTCCCCCTTAAGGAACTTTTCTACTCCTTTCCGTAGTAGATGATTGAACTCGCCGAGCCTCGCCCGGCCGAAGGGGGGGCACGCCCTGCCAGGGGCCAGGGGACCTGCCCAAAAGGTCTTGAGCGTGGAAGGAGGTGGCTTGCCACCGGGCCGTCCCATCGGGGCGCCCGGGACGAGGGACATCCATGTTGCGCCAAACCATCCCGCTCATCTTCCCTGAGGACCTGGACGCAAGCCGCCGCTTCTACACCGATGTCCTCGGGTTCGTGGAGGCCGGCAGAGAGGAGGACTTCGTCGAGCTCAAGAGCGGGGCCGGTGCCATGACCCTCTGGCTCCATTCCGACAAGAAGATCGACGACAAGGAGTACAAGGAGGAGCTCCACGACCACAAGCGCGGCGTGGGTCTCAACCTCTACTTCGAGGTCGACGACCTCGACGAGTACTACGAGCGCCTGGTCGAGGAGGGTGGAGCCCCGATCGAGCAGGAGCCCCAGCCCACGCCGTGGGGGACCCGCCGCTTCACGGTCCGGGACCCTGACGGGTACCACCTCTCGTTCTTCAGCTTCGATTAGGGTCGCCCCACCTGGGGGGTTTGGGAAGGCCTAAGGCCCCCGGTCGGGTTGGCCCCGGCGTGCGCTGGCTGCCGGTCCTCTTGGGTGTGGTGCTGCTGGCTCCGCCGATCGTCCAGGCGGCTCACGTGCACGACCACCGGTACATGGTGACCGGGCGGGTCCTCGACGACGAGGGGCTGCCAGCTGGCCAGGTCTCGGTCCGGGCAGAGCTGACCGGGACCGAGAGCTTCGTGCCGGCCCAGGCCACGCGGACCAACTGCATGGGAGACTTCCAGACGGTCTTCCGGGCCGAGGGGGTCGACGATGCTGAGGTCCGTGTCGAGGTCTTGGGCCAGACGACGGTCGAGGACGCCGATCCCCTCCTTCGACGGACCTTCCTCAAGCTCGAGGCGCCGTCGGCCCAGAGCCCACAGGCGTGCCAGGATCAGCGGGCCAACTTCACCAGCCAGCAGGTCGTCACCGGTCGGCTGATCGGTCCCAGTGGCCAACCGTTGGCAGGTCAAGCCGTGGACGTGATCCTGCCGGTCGAGGAGGGCCCGCCCATGGAGGGCGATGGGACCACGAACGCCGCCGGGGATTTCGCCATCTTCTTCCAGAACCCCCGGCTCGCCCAGGCCGGCACCGCTGAGATCACCGCCGCCGGCGACACCTGGAGCCAAACCCTGGACGAGAGGCACCGCATCACGGTGGCCGACCACATCCAGGAGGCCACGGAGAGCTCCAGCCGGTGGGTCCTGGCCGGCGTGTTGGTCTTCCTCGCGCTGGGTGGGGTCGTCTTCCTCATCTGGCAGCGTCAGCGGTGACCTCTCCGGGACAGCTCAGGCCTGCCCGGCCCGACCGAGATGTTCGGCCAACCGGTCCAGGGCCTGGCGACGGTGCGAGAGCTTGCCCTTCTCCTCGAGGGTCATCTCGGCGAAGGTCCGCCGGTGGTCCTCGGGGACGAAGATCGGGTCGAAGCCGAACCCATGCTCCCCGCGACCTTCCTCGGCGATGGCCCCCTCGACATGCCCCTCGAAGAACCGGTGCTGCTCCCCGTCGTGGAACCCGACGAGGGCCTCGAACCGGGCCGAACGGTCGTCCTCGTCAGCCAAGAGGGTCAAAAGCCCCTCCCAGCCAAGCGTCTGGAACGCGTAAGAGCTGTAGACCCCCGGGAACCCGCCCAGGGCATCGACGAAGAGGCCGGCGTCCTCCAACAGGAAGGGTGGGTCGATGCGCCCCTCGAGCTGCTCGAGCCCGAAGGCGGCCACCGCGTGCAGGGTGTCGGCCTGGAGCTCCGGGTAGCCCTGGTCCCACTGACCGACCTCGTGGCCCAGGGGAGAAAGCATGGCCCGAGCCTCGCGGATCTTGCCCGGGTTGCCCGTGGCGAACGTGAGGTGCATGGGGGGTGCAGGCGGTCCTCTCATAAGGAACCTGGAGGACGCTAGGTCCCGCGGTACCGGCCGCGAGCCTCGACCGCCTCGAGCTTGTCGAGGATGGCCATCCAGCCGTCTGGCCGGTAGCCCTCCAGCACACCGTCCAAGCCCTCGGGCACGTTGTGGTGGGTGGCCTCCAGGGCCTCGGCCAGGACGTGCAGGTCGGTGGCCAGGTCCTCGGCCTCGTCGGTCTTGTGGGCCAGACCCAGGTCGATGAGGACGATCCGGCCGTCGGGGGCCAGGAAAGCGTTGCTGGTCGTCGGGTCGCCGTGGGCGATGCGGGCATCGTGGAGGCGACCGAGCGCGCGGCCGAGGGCGGCCAGGGCCCCCTTGCGGTCGCCGGGCCCCAGGTCGTCGAGCACGTCGCGCAACCGGCGCCCCTCGACGCGCTCCATGGTCAGGCTAGCCCCGGTGGGATCCACGTCGAGCACGATGGGCGTGGCCACCCCGGCGGCCCGGGCCTCGGCCAGGAGGCGAGCCTCGGAGCGGGTCCGCTGATCCCTCAACCGCTCGTCCAGGGCGGCCAGCCGGTAGGTCTTGGGCACCCGCTCCTTGGTCACCGTGCCGTCGTCCATGTGGATCACAGCCTCGGCGCCCCGGGTCGGGT
Organism: uncultured Thermoplasmatales archaeon; assembly: GCA_964492585.1. Lineage (GTDB taxonomy): Archaea > Thermoplasmatota > SW-10-69-26 > SW-10-69-26 > SW-10-69-26 > CAYXGD01. Next base: position 12,084 of record CAZBKU010000057.1, read on the forward strand.
CGCCCTGGGTGACCGTGGTGGTCCGCCAGGGCGCGTCCACGTGGTCGGTGCGCCAGCGCTGATCCACCGCAGAGGTCTCCACCGGCGTGTGGTGGCCCGTGGCCAGCTGGACGGCACCGTTCCACGCGATCATGGCGCCGTTGTCCACCAGGACCGGTTTGGGCGGCCGGTGGTAGTTGGCGCCACGGTCCTGGCACATGGTCTCGACCATCTCGGACAGACGCTCGTTGCAGGCCACCCCCCCGCCCATGACCACGGCGTCCTTGCCGACGTGGGCCAGGGCGCGCTCGGTGACCTCGGTGAGCATGGCGAAGACGGTCTCCTGGATCGAGAAGCATAGATCCTCGAGGTTGTGGTCCTCCAGGCGGGACTCGGCTGCGGTCAGGATCCCGCTGAAGGCCACGTCCATACCCTTGACCGAGTAGGGCAGCTCGACCAAGGTGGAGCCCTTCTTGGCCAGGACCTCGACCTCGGGGCCGCCGGGGAAGGGCATCCCCTGGCCCCGGGCGAACTTATCCAGGAAGTTCCCGACACCGATGTCCAATGTCTCGCCGAAGACCCGGTAGCGGCCCTCGGCGTAGGCGATGACCTGGGTGTTCCCGCCGCTGGCATAGAGAAGCACCGGGTCGTCGACCTGGCACAGGGCTCGGCCGATCTCCAGGTGGGCGACACAGTGGTTGACGCCCAACAGCGGCAGCTCCCAGTCCAGGGCCAGGGCTCGGGCTACTGTAGCGCCTGTGCGCAAGCTGGGTCCCAGGCCGGGGCCCTGGCTGAACGCGATCCCATCCAGGTCAGCGGGTCCAAGGTCTGCCTCGGCCAGAGCGGTCTCCAGGGTCCCGGCGGCCACCTTGGCGTGGTGGTTGGCCGCCTCACGGGGATGGATCCCCCCGGTGGTCCCGCCCTGCTCACCTTCCGGCGAAGGCAGGTACATCGCCCGCTGGTTGGCCAGGATCGAGCATCGTCCCGGCGTGGTTGGACCCGGTACCGGGTCCTCAGACTCGATGATGCCGACTCCGAACGTGTGGGCCGTGGATTCGATCCCGAGGACGCGCACCATGCG
>CAZBKU010000058.1:0-13122 GCA_964492585.1 uncultured Thermoplasmatales archaeon
GTGGTCGGATCGGCCTCCCAGTACTCCCGGACACGGCCCAGGGGCAGCTCGTCGTAGCAGAGGCTTGCCAGCTCCCGGACGCACCTGGTGTAGGTCCCCTCGCCTGGCAGAGGTGGCCCCACCTGGGTCGGTGACCAGGTCGTCCCCTCGTCGACCAAGGGCTCGGGCCCTGGTTCGGGCTCAGTGGATCGGCCGCGCCGTCCGAAGGCCCAGAGGCCCAGGACGAGCAGGAGCCCGACGCCCAGAAGCAGCAAGCCCAAACCCAAGGCAGGGGAGACCATGCTGCCTCAGCTCAGACGCCAGGACCCAAAAACGCTACCGGTCTCTCCCCTGGGCCGTCCGAGGGCCCCGACCGGCGACAGCCAAGCGGTCCAGATGCCCGCAAGGGCAGGGGGCCACCGCAACACCCATACCCAGCTCCCCCTTGGGAACCTCATGGGCCTCTCGGCGCTCCGCAAGGTGCTCGACCCGCAGCCGTGCCGCCTCTCGGAGATCGCTGGCCAGACCGTGGCCGTCGACGCCAACAACCTCTTGTGGACCTTCGTCACCGGCATGGCCCGCGGCGGCCAGCCCGAGGGTCCCCATGGCCGACCGATCAGCCACATCATCGGCCTGGTCAACCGGGTCAGCCTCTATGCCAGGCACGGCATCCCGAGCGTCTGGGTCTTCGACGGCGAGCAACCCTCGCTCAAGGAAGCCACCCTGGCCGAGCGGCAGGCCAAGATCCAGGCAGCCCGGGAGGCCGGCGACGAGCTGGCCGGCACCAAGCTAGAGAGCTTCCAGATCCAGGAGGCCAAGGACCTGCTCGACGCCCTGGGCGTCCCGTGGATCCAGGCGCCGGCCGAGAGCGACGCCCAGTGCGCCCACTGGGTCCGCCACGAGGTCGTCGATGCCGCGGTCACCCAGGACTACGACGCCGCCCTGCACGGCTGCCCCGTGACCTACCGGAACCTCAAAGCCACGGGCCGCCGCAGCCCCGAACGCATGACCCTGGCCCCGGCCCTGGACCGCGAGGGCATCACCCGGGAGCAGCTCGTCGACGCAGCCATCCTGATCGGCACCGACTACAACGACGGCATCCACGGCGTCGGTCCCGTCACCGCCCTCAAGCTCGTCCGCAAGCACGGCGACCTCCGGGGCGCCCTGGCAGCCCGGGAGACCCAGATGCCCGAGGCCGAGGCCGTCCGTCGCCTGTTCCTCGAGCACCCGGTGGACAAGCAGGCCACGCCCACGTTCACCAGGCCGGCCACCGACCAGGTGACCGAGCTCCTGGCCGCCCACGGCCTCTCCAAGGGCCGAGCCCAGCAGGTCACCGCTGCCCTAGGCAAGCTGCCGGTGTCCCACTGAAAAGGGACTACCCGGGAGACCACCAAGGACCCGAAGACCGGTCACCCGATCGCCATCGGCACATCCAGGCCGTCGGCGGGCAGCTCCCGCTCGATCACCGGCAGGTCGAGCTGCCCGTCGTACAGGTTGGCCCCGTAGAAGCTCCCCTGGACCTCGGTCCACCGGTCGCTGGCCGAGATCACCAGGCGAAGCAGGTCGTCGGCCTCGATCACCGAGTCCTGGGGATGGAACCGGAGCTCGTAGACCAGGCGCTGGTCCTCGGGCACCGGTTTGGGGTCGTCCACCCCATCCCGGTGGCGGACCGACAGGTACCCGCTGTTCAACCAAGCTGTCTCCCCGGCCTCGTCGACCGTGTACAGGTTGGCGGCCACGTGACCGTCGATCTCCCCGTCGGGGTCCGGGTAGAACCCGTCGAAGAGCTCTAGGTCCAGGGTCAGGGTCGGCCACCCGCTGACCCGCAGGTCTCGGTCCACAGGCGCGCTCTCGAAGACCAACCGGGTCTGCACCTCGCCAGTGTCCACGTCATGCACAGGTAGCGGTGTGTTGTTCCGGACGAAGGCCTCCTCGTTCTCCCGGAACACAAGAGGCGGGTCCAGCTCGCCGGGGTCCTGGCTGGCAAGGGCTCCATCGGCGAGGTGGAAGCTAAGGGTGTCTGCGTCGGCCGGGGGCCAGGTCGCCTCGGCCCGCCAGGCGTCCTGGTCGTCTTGGACCTGGACGGCCGGGAGGACGTCCATGATGCCGGTGTCGAGGCCAAGGAGGTGGTGGTCGTACCAGGCGTGGACGATCTCTTTCCAGTCGTCCCGGGCCGGCTCGTCACCGTACCCGTTGTCGGGGAAGGCGTGGCTCCACTGACCGAAGATGGCCCGTTTCTCTGTCGGGATGCGGTCCCACATGTCCCGGATGGCGACCTGGCGGACGTTCCAGTCCTGCAACCCGTGGACGTAGAGCACGCTGGTGCCCTCCATCTGATGGACGAGGTCCCGCAGCTCGCGCTCCTGCCAGTACGGGCTCCAGTCCCCGGTGTGGGCTGGATCCTGGGTCATGATCTCCGGTTGGCAGGCCAGCCGGTCCGGGTACTGGGCAAGGCCCTGGACCGTGGTCGGGGGCTGGAGGCCTTCGCTGGCGGCGTACCCGGCGTTCCCGACCAGGGTGTGCAGCGTGAACGGTACGCCGTCGTAGTAGTTCCATTCGTACTGGCCGGAGACGCTGGCCACCGGCACGATGGTGGTCAGGTTCGCAGGGGCGAGCACCGCGGTCCCGATCTGGGTCTCAGCCCGGTAGCTGCGACCGTACATCCCGACCTTCCCGTTGGACCAGGGCTGCTCGGCCAGCCACCCGACGGCGTCGTAGCCATCCTGGCGCTGCTGCTCGCCGGTCTGCTCCAGGCACCCACCGGACTCGCCGGTCCCGCGGACATCCAGGAACACGACCGCGTACCCCCGCGGCACGAACGTGTCGATCAGCCAGGCGTAGTCCTGGCTGGCCGGCCGGCTGGCCGGGTCGGCCGGGTCCTGGCGCCCATCGTGGCCCTGGTAGGGGGTCATCACCAGGATCACCGGCGCCTGCCAGGCCGCGGGTGCATCGGGCCGCCAGAGCTTGGCGAACATCTCGGCCCCATCGCTAGTGCTCTCGATCCAAGCCGTCTCGGCCGGGAGGATCTCGAACCTGGCCTCAGAGAGCCCCTCGGTGCCCGCGGCGGCAGGCTCCAGGCCTTGGTCGTCGGACAGGCAACCGGTCAGCCCGCTGGCCAAGAGGAGAGCGATCAGCACGACAGCCCTGGAGCCAGCCATGCCTGCCCATCGCCGGCCACCGGTCTTAACAGTTCTGTGCCACGGCTGGTGCAACACATCTCGCAACCTTCCTATCCCTCGGCCCGTCTTGGCCGGCGTGCCTAGGCCCCAGGCCGTCACGCTCGATCTGTTCGGGACCCTGGTCGACTTCAGCGTCCAGCGCGACGAGCCGCCGCTGGTCGCAGATCTGCTGGATGAGGCCGGGATCCACCGCGACCCCGAGAACGTCCTGGCCGTCTGGCTGACAGCCAGCCTGGACGAGCGGGGTCGGCTCCCGTTCCGAACCGTCCACACGGCCCTGGTCCGCGGCGCCCAACGCATGACTGAGGAGCTCGATCTGGCCGTCGACCCCGGTACCTGGGCTGACGCGCTGGAGGATCGCTGGGCGGCCTCCCCCCTCCACGACGACGTTCCCGTCGCCCTGGATCGGCTGGATGCTGCCGGGATCCCATATGGGCTGGTGACCAACCTCGACCGGGCGATCCTGGAACGGACCCTGGCCAACACCGGGCTGGATCAGCGGGTCGAGGTGGCCGTCTGCAGCGAGGCGGCCCGGGCCTACAAGCCCCATCCGCGGGTCTTCGAGCTGGCCCTCAAGCAGCTTGACGCCCTGCCGCACCAGGCCATCCACGTCGGGGACTCCCGCACCGAGGACCTGGCCGGAGCCCGTGCGGTGGGGATGGGGTGGCGGCTGGTCCGCGATGGCCACGGCACGTTGGAGGAGGCCGTCGAGGCGATCCTGGCTGGGACGGAGGTCTCGGATTCACCGTCCTAGGCGCGGGGGTCTTCGGGACCGGTGGCTCGGGTGAGCAGGTCCGTGGTCGACGACCAGCGCTCGTCGGGGACCGGCCAGGCCTCCAGCTCCTTGAGCGCCTTGCTGAGCAAGCCCATGAGCCGATGGTACTCCAGGGAGGACAGCTGGGCGCGACCCACGACGCGACGGAGGGCCAAGAGGGTGGGCAGGATCTTGTGGTCCCTGAACCGGCACCTTCGGGCCAGGGCCTCGGCGTGTCGGAGCATCCGTTCGATCTCCTCGTTGGTGGCCGCCTTGGGCGCTGGTGGCGGGGGTCGCTGGCGGCCGACGACCTCGTATAGGACGACGGCCACGGCGTGCGAGAGGTTCATGCTCGTGTACTCGGGGTGGACCGGGATCTCGCACACGATGTCGCAGGCGGCCAGCTCGTCGTTGAACAAGCCGTAGTCCTCCCGGCCGAAGACGAGCGCGGTACGCTGGTCCATCCGGGGCAGCCGGTCGGCCAGCTGGGGAAGCGTCAACCCGTCACGCAGATGGTCGTTGGCATCCTCGCTCGTGATGGCCGTGAACCCCACCACGGAGTCGGCCGGGGAGAGGCCGGCGGCCAGGTCAGGCACGCGCTCGGCCTCGTCGAGGAGCGCCTCGGCATGCACCGACATGATCCGGGCCGGATCGGTCAGCTCCAGGTCGCCGGTGATCACGAGGTCGGTGACCCCGAAGTTCGCGCAGACCCGGGCCACCGAGCCCACGTTGGCAGCGTACCTGGGCTCGACCAGCACGACCCGGAGGTCGGACCTGTCGCCCGTGCCGCGGGGTTCTATGCTCACGCTGGCACCATCCGTGGCCGGGGGAAAAGGGTTACCCGGGCCGATGGCCGGCGTACGAAGCCGCCAAGCCTAAGACCATTGGGCTCCAACGGGCTGAAGATGACCCGTTTCTTGGTCGGATGGGACGGTTCCGAGGCCGCCGACGGCAGCCTGGAGATGGCCGCCGAGCTGGCCCGCGACGGTGACCAGCTCCTGGTCGCCACCGTCATCCCGGCACGGCTCAAGGACCGCTCGTTCCTGCAGATGCTCTTCCCGCAGGTCGAGATGCCGGATGCCGTGAGGTCCAACGCCTACGAGGACAACGCCATCGAACGCTTGGAGGCCCGGTTAGAGGACCTCGAGACCGAGGCAGAGGTCGAGCCCATGGTCCGTGCCGGCGACCCGGCCGACGAGCTCCTGCACTTGGTCAGCGATGCCGACATCGACCATCTGGTGGTCGGCTACAAATCGTACGAGACCGACCTACCCTACCACGTGGGATCGATCGCCGAGAAACTGGTCCGGTACTCGACCGTACCGATCACTGTGTACCGTCCGAAACCAGTTCTTGCTGACTGATCATCTCCTCGACCTTGGCGCGTCGCTCCTTGATCTGGGTCACGATGCGCTGGTAGCCCTCCTTGCTTAGCTCCCCTAGGCCCAGCTTCACGTTGGCCCGTTGGAGCTGTTGGTTGAGGCCTTTGAGCTTGTCCTGCAACTCGGCCACGCGGGGATCGAGGTCCCGCTTGACCACACCCTTACCTTGGCTGAACGGGATGCGGCCGTCCAGGGAGGTGCCCTCGGTCCCCATGGGATCGGGGCGCTCCCGGTCCCCGTAGACCTCGCCGGGCAGAGGGATCTCCTCCTCGGGTTCGAGGAAGGCGCGACGAGCGACGAGGTGGCTGACCCAGAGGATCCCGCCGCCGACGAGCACCATCAGGATCGGGGTGCTCCCCCATCCCTGAGCCAGGCCGGCGTACAAGGCGAAGCCTGCAAGGCCCCCACCTGCGAAAGCTACGAGCTGGCCAAGACGTACCCACCAACGCCGTGGCTTGTCACTAGCCCCGTCCGTCACGAACTTCCCTTCGAGGCGTCTGCATAAAAAAGCCTTCTGGTCCCGCACCTCTACCGTTGCGGACGTTCTCGCGTCGGCCAGCACGGCTCAACCTCCCGGATGCGAAGCACCTAGGGCCCCCGCCTGTCGTCCGTGTCATCCAGTGTCCTCCGCTCGGCCGGCACCTGGGCCACGGGTCGCTCCCAGGCCCGGTTTCTTGATCCGTGCACGAACTTCTTTGCCGGGCCTGGGAGGGGTCGATGGCCCTCCAAAGAAGTTGGTGCAGAGCAGAGGGGGAGATTCGAACTCCCGTCCGAGGATCTGCAGTCCCCTGCCTAACCACTTGGCTACCTCTGCTGCGTGTGCAGGGCCCGCCACCGCGGGCTTCCGTTATGGCTTTTGCGCGACACGTTGAGCCCTCCTGGATCGGCGCCGGCAGGGCGACAAGCTCTTACCTTCCTCTCCCATCGGAGGCCCGAAGGGTGTGGGCCAGGCCTTGACGGGTGAATGGGTCGAGTTCTCATGGGACGGCGACCGTGTCCAGGGCTTGCGCAGCGAACCGATCGCCGTGGCTCTCTGGCGCGCGGGGATCCGGACCCAGACACGCAGCATCAAGTACCACCGAGCCCGCGGCCCCCAATGCATGACCGGCGGGTGCCCGGGCTGCATGGTCCGCGTCGACGGCGTGCCCAACGTCCGCGGCTGCCAGACCGGGGTCCAGGCCGGCCTCGAGGTGGAAAGCCAGATCGGCCGACCCACCGCCGCCCGGGACGTCTTCTCCGTGGTCGACCGGATCTTCAAGCGGTTCGACCACGAGCGTGACATGGTCCGACCTGCCCCGGTCCGGGCCGTCTACGAGACCATCGCTCGGCGGATGGCGGGGTTCGGTCGGCCGCCGACCGGGACGGTGGAGGTCGCCGACGGGGAAGAGATGACCTGCGACGTGCTCGTCGCCGGTGGCGGCCCGGCCGGCCTGGCCGCGGCCCACGAGGCCGCCGGGGCAGGCGCCAGTGTGCTCCTGGTCGACCCGGGCCCGCCCGGTGGCAGCCTGCTCCACACACCGAGATCCGTGGCGGGCGGGCGCTTCGGTACAAGCCCCGGCCCCGAGCTGGCCGACGCGCTGACAGAGACCCTGCCCGACCCGGTCACGCTGCTCCAGGGCCGCGTGTTCGGGCTCTACCCCGAGGCTGCCGGCGTGGTCACCGATCGGGACGGTACCTGGCAGGCCCATCGTGTCCAGGCCGACCAGCTCGTCCTGGCGACCGGCGCCAACGAGGGCGCCTGCCTGGTCCCCGGCAACGATCGGCCGGGCGTGCTGGGCGCCCGGGCGGCCCGCATCCTCCTCAACCGATGGGGCACCCCGCCAGGAGAGCCGATCGTGTTGGCCGACCCCGGGCGTCAAGGCCAGGCCTTCCTCGAGGAGGCCCGGGCCCGCCGGATCGAGGTCGATGTCCTCCCCGAGATCGACGAGATCGGTGGCTCCCCGGAGGTCGCCTGGGTCGAGCACGAGGGTCAGCGCGTCCAGGCCGACGTCGTGGTCCTCGACCCGGGTCTGGAGCCGGCCATCGAGCTGGCCCAGCAAGCCGGGGTCCCGCTGACCTACGAGGCGGCGCTCGGCGGCCGGGTCCCGCTGCATGGTCCCGACGGTGCGACCCCGCTCCCCGGCGTCCACGTGGCCGGCAGCATCGCCGGCCTCCACGATCCCGTCGCTGCCCTCGCCCAAGGTCGGTCGGCCGGAGCCCTGGCTGCCGGCAGCAAGGCCCCGGACCGGCCTGAGAGCTTGGCCGAGGCCTGGGATCTGACCAAGCCCGAGCTGGCCGCACTGGAACGCGTTTGGAGGTCTGCCCCATGAGATCCAGGACCATCGTGTGTCCCTGCGAGGACGTGGAGCTCAAGGAGATCCACGAGGCCATCGAGCGAGGCTACGAGGACCTCGAAGCCCTCAAACGGTTGACCGCGGTGACCACCGGCCCCTGCCAGGGTAAGTGGTGCCTGCGGGCCACCCTGGAGGTCATGGCCGAGGCCACCGACCAGGAGCTCGAGGCCCTTGGCTCGATCACCCACCGCCCACCCCTGCATGGGGTCCCCTTGGGTGCCCTGGCCCGCTGCCCCATCGGCGACGAGGGTGCGACGCTGGAGGCCGACGAGGACGCCGAGGAGCCCCTCGACCAGGCCCGCGAGGCCCCGGATGAGCTGGGGGACCCGGCGTGACCGAGGTCGTCATCATCGGGGCCGGCGTCAACGGCCTGGGCACCGCCCACGCCCTGGCCAAGGCGGGCATCGACGACATCGTCGTCCTCGAGAAACGCTACCCCATGTACGGTGGGTCCGGCCGCAACGGGGGTGGCGTGCGCGCCCAGTGGGCCTCGCTGGCCAACCTGGAGCTCGCCCGCGATGCCATCCACCGGTGGAAGGGCATGGCCAGCGAGCTGGGCCTGCACACCTGGTTCCGCCAGGACGGCTATCTGATGCTGGCCCGGGATCCTGGGACCCGGAACACGCTCCGCGAACGGGCGGCCTTCCAACGGGCCAAGGGCGTCCCGACCAGCGTCATCCCGATCGACGAGGCCCAGGAGCTAGCACCAGCCGTCGACATGGAGCCCTACGTGGCGGCCAGCTACTGCCCGGAGGACGCCGTGATCTTCCCCTGGCCCGTGGTCAACGGCCTCCGTGAGGCCGTCGAGCGCCACGGCGTCGAGATCCGCACCCGCACCCCGGTCACCGGCCTGGACCGAGCCGATGGACGGATCACCGGGGTCCAGACCCCCGGCCAGAGCTACGAGCCGACCTGGGTCGTCAACGCGGCTGGCGCCTGGAGCGCCAACGTGGCCAAGCTCGCCGGCCTGGCGCTCCCGAACACGCCGGTCCGGCACCAGATCTTCGTCACCGAGGCCCTCAAGCCCATGCTGGACCCCATGGTCGTCGACCTGGCCACCGGGCTCTACGTCAGCCAGGACGGCCGCGGCGAGCTGGTGGTCGGCCTGGGCGACCGCGAGGACCACGAGGCGGTCACCACAGGAGCGTCCTTCGACTTCCTGCCCCGGATCGCCGGGCGCTTGGTCGACCTGATGCCCAGCTTGGCCAGCGTGAGAGCCATGCGGCAATGGGCTGGCTGCTACGACGTCACATCGGATCATGTCCCCAACCTGGGTCCCCACCCCGAGGCGGCCAACTTCCTCCAGCTCAACGGGTTCTCCGGCCACGGGTTCATGGTCTCGCCGACGGTCTCCCGGATCACAGCCGACCTGGTCCTCGGCCGGGACACCGGTTTCGATCTGGACCCTTACGCCGTGGATCGCTTCGAGCGGGACACCGCCGAGCCAGAGCCCATGGTCATCGGGTGACCTCCAGGCGTTCAGGGGCCCTCACCGGCGACCGCACCGTCCGTTTGAACCTGTCGTTGCCCCATCAGGTGACAGTCAACCTTAACACAGACCAGCACAATGCAGGATTGGGGTTCGCGTGGAACAGCGAACGGAGTGGGATGCGACCGAGAGCAGCGTCGTCGAACGGATCGACCCAGCCGACGAGCAGGACCTCACCGAGGTCCTCGCGCAGCTCGGCTTGGACGAGAAGCCTGCTCGCGTGGTCGCGTTCCTGGCGGCCCACGGGAACGGTCGCTCGATGGAGATCGAGGACGCCTGCGATCTGCGCCAGCCGGAGGTCTCGCAAGCCACTATGGAGCTCCGGGACATGGGCTGGGTGGTCGCCGAGCCGGAGAAGCGACCAGGGAAGGGGCGCCCGGTCAACAACTACCACCTGACCATCGGTCTGGATGATCTCGCCAACGAGATCGAAGGGACCAAGCGCGAGGAGATCAACCAGGAGCTAGCTCGCCTGGAACGCCTGCGCCAGCTTCTTGGGCTAAGCGGCGACGTCTGAGAGGCGCCATGGCGCTCGGTCGCACCAGCCTGTCGATGGATCCCGACGCGAACGGTGGATAGACTAAAATAGGGGTCGGGCTTTCGTCGGCCCAACCCGAGGCTACCCCATGGGGAACATCCGGCAGACCTACATCAAACGCGTCGCGCTTGAGCTCCTCCGGAAGCACGAGGACCTCTTCACCGAGGATTTCCAAGCCAACAAGGAGCTGGTCGGTGAGTTGACCGACACCACCAGCAAGGAGCTGCGCAACCGGATCGCCGGCTACGTCACCACGCTCAAGGGCCGCGAGCACCTCTTGCTCCAGTAGGCTAACCATACGTGGGTAGCTACCCACGCTTTATCTACGGGTATGCGGTCTGGTCGACCGTGCACGCCGCTGCCCAGTCCAACCTGCACCCCGACCTCCGGGATGCCCTGCGGGCTCTCCAGGAGGGGCGACCGATCCTTATCTTCGACGGTGACGATCGGGAGGGCGAGACGGATCTGTTCTTCCCTGCTCAGCACGCCACCCCCGAGGCCATCGGCCAGCTTCGGTCGGATGCCGGGGGGCTCGTCTTCGTCGCCTTGGGTCCCGAGGTCCACGAGGCCCTTGGCCTACCGTTCCTCCACGATGTCCTTCGCGAGGCCGCCGACCGGTGGGACCTGCTCGAGGACCTGGTCCCCGCGGCGCTCCCGTACGATGCCCGAAGCTCGTTCTCCTTGACCATCAACCACAGGGAGACGTTCACCGGCATCACCGACGAGGACCGGGCCCTGACCGTCAGCGCCCTTGGCAAGCTGGCCAGCCTGGAGCCCTGCCTGGAGCCTGAGGCTCTGCGCGACCGGTTCGTCGAGGCCTTCCGGACGCCGGGCCACGTCCACATCTGCAGCGCTGCCCCGGGCCTCCTGGCCGAGCGCGAGGGGCACACCGAGCTGGCCGTCACCCTGGCCCGCATGGCTGGGATCCCCGAGGCCGTTGTCGGCGCCGAGATCCTGGATGGGCCCACGGCGATGACCACCGAGGACGCCCGCGAGATGGCCCGTGACCTGGATGCTCCCATGGTCACCGGGGTCCAGATCCAAGCTGGTTGGCAATCGATTGAAGAGACCCCCGACCATATCGGCGTCCAAGCATGACCGCCGACGACGGGCCCGTCCGTGTCATGGCCGCCGGGGTCTTCGACCTCCTTCACACCGGCCACCTGCACTACCTCGAGCAAGCTCGCTCCTACGGTGACGAGCTCGTCGTCGTGGTGGCCCGGGATGCCTCGGTGGCCCGCCGCAAGCACGATCCGATCACGCCCGAAGAGATGCGTCTGGCGCTCGTCCGTGCGCTCAAGCCGGTGGACCGGGCGATCCTTGGCCACAAGGAGGATCACTTCAAGACCGTCGAGGAGCTCGACCCCGGCATCATCGCGCTGGGTCACGACGACTACCACGACGAGGACGAGGTCGAGGCCGAGTGCGCCCGCCGGGGCCTGCAGCTCCAGGTCGTCCGGGTGTCCAAGCACGAGGATGACCTGGCCGGGACCCGTCGGATCGTCCGCCGGATCCTCGAGGAGCCCCAGTACCGAGCGTACGCCTTGGACGAGGAGGGGTCCTCGTGACCAACGGCACCCGGCGGGCCGATGCGATCATCGGTATCGCTGACACCACCTTCGCGCGGATGGATATGGGTGGGGCCGCCGAGACCGCGATCCGGTCCTACGCCGACGACAACGGCCACCAGATCGAGATCATCCGTCGCACCGTCCCTGGTTTCAAGGACCTGCCCGTGGCCGCCAAGAAGCTGGTCGTCGAGGCCGACTGCGACATCGTGCTCGCCCTGGGTCAGGCCGGTCCCGAGGCGATCGACAAGCAGTGTGCTCACGAGGCCAGCATGGGGCTCCAGCAGGCCATGCTGATGACCGACACCCACATCCTCGAGGTCTTCGTCCACACCGACGAGGTGGCCCCCGATCAGGAGGCCAAGCTCGCCTGGCTAGGCGAGAACCGGGCCCGCGAGCACGCGCTCAACGCCTGCTGGATGCTGTTCGAGCCGGACCGGATGCGCAAACTGGCCGGCACCGGTCAACGCGAGGGGTTCGAGGACGAGGGCGCCATCGATGCCCGCTGGACCCCGGACGAGGAGGTCGCCTAGATGCAGATCACGATCGTCGGGTCTAGGTTCAACGACGCACCGTCTCTTTCATCGAGCCATCGGCCTCTACCGGCCACCGGAAAGAGAACCTGCATGAAGAGGAACGGTGGCCGGGAGCTGCCCATGGCTCAAGGGAGGGTTGTCTGGTGAGGATCGCCATCGTCGGGTCTAGGTTCAACGACGAGATCACAGACGCCATGGTCGAGGCTGCCGAGAAGCAGGTCAAGGAGACCGGCCACGACCTGGCCGACAGCGTCCGGGTGCCCGGGGCCTTCGATGTCCCCCTGCCCACCCAGCGTCTCTTGGAGCGCGACGACGTCGACGGGGTCGCTGTCCTGGGTGCGGTGGTCACAGGGGAGACCGACCACGATCGGATCCTGATGACCAGCACAGCCCGCACGCTCCAGGATCTTTCTCTCTCCTACGACAAGCCTGTGGCCCTCGGTATCACGGGACCAGGGATGTCCTACAGCCAGGCCAAGGCGCGTGTCCACTACGCCAGCCGGGCGGTGGAGGCTGTGATCGAGGTCCACGAGGCCTCCGCCCAGGCCAGCGGTGAGGCCGGCTAGGTCGGGTCCGCCTGGTCCCCGGGTGGAGCCAGCGGCTGGTCGGCAAGGTCACCGAGCTCGGGGAGGTGGGAGGCCAGGCAGTGCTCGATCAGTTCGCTGATCGACCGGCCGGTCAGGATCCGCATCACGTGGAGACGCTTCATCATCGGACGGGGCAGGTCGATCCAGGTCCGCGTACGCTCGTTCAGGTCACCAGACCCAGGGCTGTCGACCGGGGTAGAAGCGTCATCGAAGGGGGACATGATCAACCTTGAGCCCTCCATCGACGACCGAGGGTATACGTTCTCTCGGAGCTGCATCGAAGCGTCAGGCACATCGCCGGGCTCCCAGGATCCCTCTCAGGCCGCGTCGCTTCAACGACCTCACCACGCTGTTCAAGACCTCCCCAGGCCCACCCTGGTCCATGGAAGCGGTCAGATGCCGCGGGTGCGGCCGGGACGTGGCCAAGCGGACCGAGTGGCCCGATGGCCAAGCGCCTGAAGGCCTCCGGATCTCCTGCCTCTGCCGGCGCTGCACCCGGCCGGCCTACGTCCCCGTCGAAGGTGGCGCGTGATCGGTCAGGTCAGGCCCCTTCCACCTGGGTCTGGACCTGGGTGTTCTCGAACGGGTGACCGTCGCCGGCCGCCCGGTTGACCCAGGCCACGTGCAACCCCATCATCAGGTGGGCCTGCTCTTGGGGTTCCAGGGCGATCTCGGTGCGACCGTCCTCGCCCTCGATGGCCACAAGGAGATGCCCAGCTGGCACCGCCTTGACCTGCAGCGTCTTATCCTCGCGGTCCACGGTGGCCTCGTAGCGCT
>CAZBKU010000059.1:0-7816 GCA_964492585.1 uncultured Thermoplasmatales archaeon
ACCGGCACCGGCTCCGAGGAGATCGCCTACGAGGCCCTGAGCAAAGGCGCTGTCGACTACCTGGTCAAGGACGACGAGACCTTCTGGACGCTCCCGAAGACGATCCGTCGAGCCTGGGACGAGTGGGGGAGCCTGGACAACCTGGCCGTGGTGGAACACGGGACCGGGCCCACCGGGGACGACTCGAACCTGAGCCGGTTCTTGGTTCACACGCCCCTGGAGGGGCTGGTGGTCCTGGACCGACGTGGACGCCCGCTCCTATCGACCCTGGAGGGCGAGGACACGCCCAAGCGCCTGGCCGCGCGGGCTGCAGCCCTCTGCCACATGGTCGAGAAGATGGCCGAGGCCACCGACACCGACGACGAGGGCGAGTTCATCCTCGTCCGAGGACACGATAGGATCCTCGTCGTGGCCGGGGCCCCAGGACGGTTGAGCCTCCTGGGTCTGCTGCCCGCCGACACCGAGGTCCCCGAGGCCATCGACACCGTCCGTCGGGTGGCCCGGGTCGTGCGCGAGCACCTGGATGCGCCCAGCCGAGACGGTCCCGGGTGACACCGTCGACCAGAGCTCGCGTCAGGGCACGATGTTAAGGTCCCCAGGCGCATGATGGAGGCCTGGGGCCGGGCGGTCGATGGTGGTGACTGGACATGCATGTGCTGATCGTCGAGGACGACGCGACGACCCGGACCCTGTTGGAGCGAACGCTTTCTGGTGACGGTTGGCGGACCAGCCTGGCCGCCGACGGCCGCGAAGCCCTCGAGCTGGCAGAGCGTCGGGAACCCGATGTGATCCTGCTGGACTACCAGTTGCCCGGCATGGACGGGTTGGAGGTGCTCGACCGTCTGGCCGCCAGAGGGCTGCCGGCGCCTGTGGTCTTGCTCACCGGGCACGGCTCCGAGGTGATCGCCTACCAGGCGCTGACCAAGGGAGCCGTCGACTACCTGACCAAGCAACAGGCCACCTACGACGAGCTCAAGGGCTTGCTGGCCAAGGCCGTGGACGACTGGAACGGCGTCGACCGGCTGGGTCGACCGGTGGACTCGCCGCTGCCATCCGGCCGGCGTCGCCGCCCGATGCCCTCGGGCCTCGAGCAGTTCATCGCGGTGACTCCCCTGGAGGGGTTGATCGTGTCCGATCGACGGGGGAACACCGTCGTCGAACGGGTCACCCCGCGCCTCGACACCGACCGGATCGTCGCCAAAGCCGCCGCCCTGGCCCACCAGGCCCGCAGCCTGGCCGAAGCCGCCGGCGACCGCGAGGCTGGGCAGTACACCCTGATCAAAGGGGACACCTACATCCTGGCCGTCGCCAGCGCAGCCGGGGGGCTCACGCTGCTCGGCGTGATCCCTGCTGCGACCCCGGCCAGGGAGTGCATCAGCATCATCCAACGGGCTGCCAGGATCGTCTCCGACACCCTGGGCGCCAAGGCCGAGCGCGTCAAGGAACCGATGAGCGCCTGAGGATCGTCGAACGCCCGGAGGACGCGGGTCAGAGCCGGCCGAGGTGGTCCTTGGCTTTCTCGTCGGGACCTCCCGGGCAGTTCCCGGTGAGGAAGAAGAAACACTGGCGACAGTCCATCAGGTTGCATCGCTGGCCGAGGTGACCCTCGTCCTTGAGCCGCGAGACCGCGTAGCGGACCGTGCGCGGCGGCATCTCGGTGATCTCCACGAGCTCCTTGTGCGTCAGGGGCCCCTCGAGGGCCAGGGTCTTGTAGACCGTCTGGGCCGAGGGCGGGATCCCGTCGGGCACCGAGGGCTCGAGCGCGATGTCGGCCTGGGTGGTTGTGCCTGCCTCGGTCACAAACAGTACAGCGACGGTCCCATTACATGACGCTTTCCATGCCACCGTCCAAGCTCAAGGGGAGAGGTTGCACAGAGCTGGACATCCCACCCCTCGACGCGCCCCCTTAGCCCTTGTAGGCAAGCTCCCGGATGGCGCTGAACTCGTCGGGCGCCACAGGCTGGACCGACAACCGGCTGCGGTTGACCAGGACCATGTCGTCGAACCGGCCGTCGTCTTTGACCTCCTTGAGGCTGACCTTGCGGGGGAAGGTCTCCTCGTGGACGATCTCCACGTTGTACCAGGTCGGGTCCTCGCGGGTGGCCTTCTCATCGAAGTAGGGATGGTCCTCGTCGAACTGGGTCTCGTCGGGGTAGGCTTCCTTGGCCACCTTGGCCACGCCGACGACCCCCGGCGGGCTGGCGCCTGAGTGGTAGTAGAGCACCAGGTCGCCTTCGGCCATCTCCTGCATGTTGTTCCGGGCCTCGTAGTTGCGGACCCCCTCCCACGCGGTGGGGCCGGCCTCCTCGAGCTCGTCGATCGAGAACGTGGACGGGCTCTCCTTGACCAACCAATGCGATCGCTCGGACATGGAGGGACCGATGCGGACCATCAGCCATCAACGTTACCGGGTCCCGCCGCGGGCTGGCGGGGGTCCCCACTGGCTCGTGGGTTCCAGATACCAGCGGATCAGGTCGCGCCGTAGGAACACGACTGTCCCGACCACACCGGCCAGCACGGCATACCCCCACAGCCCTGGGACGAGCAGACCCAGCGGGTGCCGGGTGACGGTCAGCCAGAGGCCTTGGACCACGAAGTTGAGGCCGAAGAGGGCCCAGCCACCGCAGGCGACGATGCCGAGCCACCAGCTCCACCGGTGGACCATCAGGAACCCGATCCCGGCGACGACGGTCACCAGGCACAGGGCCAGCATGACCACCGCGAACGGCCACCCGGCCGAGCTCCCCAAGGAGAGGTTCTCAGGCCCCAGGCCGACACGGATCATCGAGGTGACCCGTCCGGTGCCGAACGACAGCCCGAGACCTAGGGCCAGGACCGCCAACGCGCGCAAACCTGCAGGAGCCTCGGTCATCTGCGAGGCACCGTCGGAGCCAGGGCCCCGCTGGTCGTCCCCGACGGCCATCCCTAAGGTCTCGCGGACGTCCGGACGCCTCAGGAAGGCGACGACAGCCAGCCCCCCTGCCAGCATCGCGATCCCATCCGCACCCGCGATGATCGCCTGATCCAGGGGTGCTTGGAGGGCCAGGGTGACGGTGCGGGCCCCCAGGTGCCAGGCCCCCAGCAGGCTCCAGACGCCGGCGGCAGCCATCGCGGCCCACCAGCCCCAGGCACGTCCGACGAGGAGGCCGACGCCGGCGACCAGCGCCACGACGGTACCGACGAAGAGGATGGGCGGTACAACGCTCTCCATCCCTTGCGTCCAAGAAGAAAGAGGTGCCGGTGAGTTCAGGAGTGAGATGGTCCCGAAGACAGCAGGGATCGCCCCGAAGGCCCCGACCGAGAGGGCAAGGATCCCGACCAACCGAACGCCTGGGAGCGGTTCCGATCGCCTGCCTGTGCCACCTGCCGCCTGCGAGGTCTCCCCAGCCATGGCCATCTGACGCCCCAGGTTCGCTTGAGTGTTCGGGGGGCTACCGGCCAGTCCGTCGCCAAGAACCCTTATGACCCCCCAGCCGGACTCCGGGCACGATGAGGCACGCCTGGATCGTTACCCTGCTCGCCGTCTCGCTTGCCCTGGCCGGCTGCCTGGGCGCCCTGGACGACGAGGCCGTCGACCAGCAGACCCTGGAGGACCCTGGAGATCGCGTGGGCAAGATCCAGGTCGCCAACCTGTCCCAACCGGTCCACGAGCTCGACCGGATGGTGGAGACCTTCCTGCCCAGCCACGACGGGGTCGAGCTCCACACCGCCGAGTACCATCCCAACGTCACAGAGGACACCAAGACGCCGGTGGTCATCCACCTCTCACCCTACATGGGCAACCTGGACGCCGAGGCTCAGGATCAAGCCGACGCGTACTGGACCCGACTGCTCGTCGAGCGCGGCTACACCGTCGTCCACGCCAGCGTGCGAGGCACCGGTTACTCCGGCGGCTGCTTCCACCTGGGCGACGAGGTCGAGGTCCAGGATGCCTACGAGCTGGTCGAGCACTACCACGAGGCCGACTGGTCCAACGGGAACGTCAGCCTCATCGGGATCAGCTACCCGGGCACCACGCCCTGGCAGGCCGCTATCGCCGACCCGCCGGGCCTCAAGACCGTGGTCCCCATGGAAGGTATCAGCGACATGTACCGCTACGACCACGTCAGCGGGGCCAGCTACACCCACGGCCCGGCCTTCCCGACCTACTACACCGCCATCGTGGACTGGACCGTGGTCCCTCAGAACGCCGCCGGGCCCGGCCACGTCCTCGGGCCCGTCGAGGCCGCCTGCCCCGGCGCGGCCGACCGGATCGCCAACGGCTGGGAGACCCTGGCCAGCGGCGACCACGACGCCTTCTGGGACGCCCGTGACTACGAGGCCCACGTCGACGACATCACCGTCCCCGTGTTCCTGGTCGGCGGGTTCCAGGACTGGAACGTCGACCCCGACAACGGCCTGCCGATCTTCGACCAGCTGCCCGACGGTTCCAAGGCCTGGCTGGGCCAGTGGGCCCACAACGCGCCGTTCGCGAACTCCTACAACGAGGACTGGGACCGCCACGACTGGAACCTGACCCTGACCGCCTGGTTCGACCACCACCTCAAGGGTAAGGACACCGGCGTCACCGACGAACCGGCCGTGCTCGCCCAGACCAGCCGTGGCAACTGGCACCGGGAGGCCACCTGGCCGCCGGCCGGCACCGCGACCCAGCAGCTCTACCTGACCGACGACGGCCTGGCCGACCAGCCCGGTAGCCAAGCAGAGCTCACCATGGGGCCGTACCTTCCCACCGAAGGCACCCCCGCCGAGGGCACCCTCGAGGGGCCTGGGCCCCAGGAGCTCGTCTTCACCAGCCAACCCCTGGCCAACGACACCGTCATCGTCGGTCAGCCGACGATCACGCTCAACGTCAGCATCGACCAGCCCGATGGCCACCTGGTCGCCGATCTCTACGATCCCGACGCCGAGGGCACCAACGACGCGCCCGATTGGTTGGGTCACGCCATCCTCAACCTGGCCCACCGGGACAGCCGCGACCAGGGCGAGCCCATGCCCGAGGGCCAGGCCCAGAAGGTCACGTTGACGTTCTTCCCTATGGACACCGAGGTCCCGGCCGACCACCGCCTCCAGATCGTCCTCAGGCCCGAGGCCAGCGATTGGATCCACCCCTCCCCCTACGAGCCGACCTACACGTTCCACCTCGGCGGCGACCAGCCGGCCACGTTCAGCTTCGAGGTCCTCCAGGACCCGGTGTTCGAACCGGCCCCTGAACAGGGCGAGGTGCCCTGGAGCGAGTGACCAGCGCGTAAGCTCGCCGGACCCACAGGCTCGAGCCGCCGGTTCGAGGACCTGTCCAGAACGCTTTACCCCGGGCCCGAGGCTCCTCCTATGGAGGTAGGCTGTTCGGGTGACCATCGACCACGCCCTGGTCGTTCTGGGAGCAGGTCTCACGCTCCTGACGATGCTGATCCCGGCGGGGACCGCCGGCCCTGAGGGGGCCATCGACCCCGTCGCGAACGGAGGTTTCGAGCTGTACGCCGAGACGATCCCCGGGGTCACGTCCTTGGATGGTCGAGAGGCCGACGGTGCGCTCTTCTGGGATCACAGCGGCATCCGGTCCGAGAGCGCCGACTTCAGGGACATCGACGGGGACCTGGACCGGGAGGCTGTGCTAGGGTGTCTGGTCGACTGGTGCTCGTTCGTGAACATGCGTCAATCTGTCACCTCGGCCACCCAGGCGTTCTCGGCAGACTTCGAGGCCTATACCTTCACCATCGAGGCCGGCGTCGTTCCCTCGGAGGCGCTCATCTTCCAGCGGATCTGGATGGGGCCGGCGTGCGCGGACGACGCCTACCCATACCCCTGCACGATCGCCCTGTCCTGGTCGAACGCGTCGATGGTCCCGGACGACCAGGGCCGGGTGACCCTGGACCCGGCGGACGCCAAGTTCTCCTGCCTCGGCGGCGGTGCCGACGGCCAGCCTGGGACCATGTCGCACGACCCGCGATGCGACCGGTTCAAGGAGGACTGGGCCGCGGCCGATGACGAGGCCCGGCGCGAGATGATCCGGCCAGGTCGGGTCGTAGAGCACAGCTTCCAGGGGTTCCACATAGGCGAACATCCCGTCGTCATCGACGATGTGAGCATCGAAGGGGCCCGGCCCGGTACCCTCGCCTGAGCTCCTGGATCCCCGGCCGTCAGCGATCATCCTCGGCCAGCACGGCCTTGAGCTTCTTGGCCAACTGAGGGCCCACGCCCTCGACGGCCTGCAGCTCGTCCTCGCCGGCCTGCCGGATCTGCTTGACCGAGCCGATCTCGCGCAACAGCCGCTTGCGAAGCGTCGGCCCCACCCCGGGCACGGCGTCGAGCAAGCTCGTGGTCAGGTCCTTCTCCCGGCGCTTGCGGCCGTACCGGATGGCCACCCGGTGGGCCTCGTCCCGGGCGCGCTGGAGCAGCTTGAGCCCGGCGGCGTTGGCCGGCAGGTCGATGGGATGGCTCCAGCCGGGCTTCCAGACCTGCTCCTCCTGCTTGGCCAGGCCCAGGATCACAAGCTCCTCTTGGAGGCCCAGCTCGGTGGCAGCCTCCCGGGCAGCGTTGACCTGGCCCTGGCCTCCGTCGACCAGGAGGATGTCCGGAAGCTGGCGGCCCTCCTTGGTGAGCCGGGACAGGCGCCGGGTGGTGACCTCCCAGATGGCGGCTACGTCGTCGTTCCTCTCCTGGCGGATCTTGAACGTCCGGTACCCGCGCTTCTCGGGGTAGCCATCCTCGAAGGTCACCAGGCTGGCCACGACGCCCTTGCCGCCGTGGTGGCTGACGTCCACGCACTCGATCCGGCGCGGTAGCTCGGCGAGCCGCAGGCGCTCTTGGAGGTCGGCCACGCCCGGGCCGGGGCCCCGCTTGGTCTGGACCCGGCTCAGGCGGAAGGCCGCGTTGCGCTGGGCCAGCTCGACCAGGCGCCGGCCGTCGCCCCGTTGGGCCACGCGCAGCTCCACGTTGCGCCCGGCCAGGTCGGTGAGGTCGCCCTGGAGCTCCTCCTGGTTGGCGGGGGCCTGCTCCAACAGCAGGGTGTGGGGGATCTGGGGCCGGTGCTCGTAGTAGCGCTCGATGAACTGACCCAACAGCTCGGGCAGGTCCTCCGGGGCTGCACCGGGCAGTTGGAAGTGCTGGGCGTCGACGACCTTGCCGCCCCGGCGTGGCAGGACCACGGCCACCGACCGATCGGGCCCGGCCTCCAGGGCGATGGCGTCCCGGTCCTGCCGGCCGCTGGCGAAGATCGCTTGCTTCTCCAGGATGCCCTCGATGCCTTTGATCCGGTCGCGCAGGCGTGCAGCCCGTTCGAAGGCCAGGTCCTCGGCGGCCTGATCCATCTTGTCCTCGAGCACCTGGATGGCCGGTTTAGGGTCGCCCTGGAGCACGGCCTTGACACGGTCGACGTTGTCGAGGTAGGCCGCCTCGATCTCGTCGCGGTGGCAGGGGGCCATGCACAGGCCGATGTCCTCCTTGATGCAGCCCTTGGGCAGCTCGCGCGGACAGTCCCGGATCCCGAAGGCCTCCCGGAGCACGTTGACCAGGGCCTTGGCCGACGAGACGTCGGGGAACGGCCCGTAGTACGTGCCGCCCTCGTCCTGGTCACGGGTGATGTCGATGCGCGGATGCTCCTCGTCGCTGACCAGGATCCACGGGTACCGCTTGTCGTCGGTCAGACGGACGTTGTACCGCGGTTTCTGCTGCTTGATGAGGTTGGATTCGAGCAGGTAGGCCTCCTGCTCGCTGGACACCAACACCGCGTCGATGTCGACGGCCTGCTCGAGCATCCGCTCGATCCTGGGGCCCTGGTCGCTGGAGAAGTAGCTGGTCACCCGGTCGCGCAAGG
>CAZBKU010000059.1:7826-13053 GCA_964492585.1 uncultured Thermoplasmatales archaeon
TCCCCATCCAGGAAGGTGTAGACCCCGGGCTCCTGGGGTAGGCGTTTGGCCTGGTCCTTCAGGGAGGCCTGGGGGTCCTCGTCTGCCACAAGGGGCTTAGGGGTCGCTCTTCAGGATGAAGGTTCGGGTCGGGGTCCGCGCATGAACGACGCGATGCCCTTGAGCGCGAGGAACACGACGATCCCAGCGGCCACGGCTCCCCAGAAACCGTTCGAGACCTCCCCGACGATGTCGTAGACCAGGAAGGCCAGGAACGCCGCGATGCCGTACCGTAGATGGACCCCGCCCTCACCTTGAACCATGCCGTCACATCCCTTGGAACACGCAAGAAGCTTCGGACCGGGGGGAGGGGACCGCCTCAGCTTTCGCCACGCCCGATCTCCCTCAACCGCTCCAGGTCGGCCTTGTCGTGCTGATCGAACGTGTAGGGGGTGTGCTGGTTGTCCTGGACGAACTCCAGCACCGCTTGCCGGTTGCGGACGAACGGGTACATGACGCTGTCCTCGAACTCGGAGTGGCAGTCGCACTCGTCGTCCGGGTGCAGCCGATCCTCGGTCATCGGGGCCCCGTTGGCCACCAGGCCCAACGAGTGGCCGACCTCGTGGACCAAGACCGAGCGCTCGACCTTCTCGGGGGCCGGGTTGGGAAGCGGGACGTCGAGCGGTAGCCCGCTGCCTGCGGTGGGGTCGTACTGATCGGGGAAGAGCACCAGCCAGGTGCCCGTGCTGAACCCGACCACGGCGGTCTGCTCGCGGTGGCCGTTGAGGTATAGGATGTGCAGGTAGGCGGTCTGACCCTCACCGAGCACGTCAGGGTCCCCGGTGTCGAACACCTGGTCCCGGAGCTGCTGGATCTCCTCGAGGCTCCACGTGTAGCTAGGGCTCGGGTCGTCGACCTGGATCGGTTCGGGATCGAGGACCGTGATGCTCTCCTTGTCGGTCTCCTCACGCAAGGCCTGGGTCATCAGGTCGATGGCCTCCTGGCTGGGCGCCAGGCTGTTGGGCTGGCGATCCTCGAGCTCCTGGACGTAGTCGATCTCGACCACGAGCTCGGGGAAGGGCTGGCCCCAGACCAGGGCGCCCGCCGAGGGTCCGTACTCCCGGACATCCGGGCCACCGTCCACCTGGTCGAGAAGGGTGGTGCAGCCGCTGAGGAGCACCACGGCGGCCACGAGCAGGGTCCGGGCGGCGGTCGAGCGCACGGGGATCGCTCCCGGATGTTCGTGCCTTGCTCTTAGGCCTTGCGTGAACGGGCCTGGTCAGGCCTCGAACCGGTCGCCCAACGCGGCCTCCTCCATCGTCTCCCTCAGCTGGGCTTGCCAGTAGGCTCCGCCGTCCTTGTTGGCCATGGGGCTGGCCG
Source organism: uncultured Thermoplasmatales archaeon (assembly GCA_964492585.1). GTDB lineage: Archaea > Thermoplasmatota > SW-10-69-26 > SW-10-69-26 > SW-10-69-26 > CAYXGD01. The sequence goes on from CAZBKU010000059.1 coordinate 9,186, forward strand.
GGCTCGGATGGAGCAGGTAGCTGACCTCGGCCCCGTGGTCGGTCTTCTTGAGGCAGGCCTCGGCGCGGCGCTCGGCGAACCGGCCGATGCCGACGACCGTCTCCGGCTCGAAGTGCTCGATGAGCGCCACCAGGTGCTCGTCGCAGATGTCGAAGAGGGCCTCCCGGTCGGCTTTGCGCAACCGGGGCGGGGGCAGGTTCCCGCCGTCCTCATCGACTAACAGCAAGGGGGCGTAGTTGGCGAAGAACAGCTGAACGTAGGCGTCCGCCAGGGTCCCGAAGAGGTCCTGGAGGCCACCGTAGAGCCGCGTGCCCGAGACCTCGTTGCGCGGACAGTCGAACCCGTGGACCGGCCGATCCTCCCGGACCTCAGCCGGCTGCTCGATGGCCGCCGTCTCGATGCCCATGGCCTGGACCATGTCCACGTCGCCGAACGGCACACCGGTCTGACCCATGCCCCAGGGGCCCGGGTTCATACCGACCATGAACACCGGGCGGGGCAGGGGCTCTTGGCCGAAGAGCTGGCAGTACTGACGGTGCCCGTCCCAGGCGTAGTCCAACGGGTTGTAGGTCCACGCCACGGGCTCCTGGAAGGAGAGGCCGTCGACGGCCTTGGACAGGCGCTGGGCGGCGTCGAGGGGCGACATCGACCCAGGCAAGGGACTGAGGCTCTTAGAGTTGGGGGTCCTCGGCGGGCTGTCCGAGGATCTTCGACCTTCCGCACCGGGTCTCCGAGCTGGCCTGGCCAGCCTCCACGCCGGCTGTCGTCCACGTCCGACGACAGACCCTGGCAGGGAGGTCTTGAAGGGGGTCGGGCAGGCATCTGGGTATGGTCGAGAAGACGGCGTTCGCGTTCGGTGCCTCCGTGGTCTCCATAGCATCAACCATCATGCTCGCTCAGGCGCACTTCCCCGGGCTCGGAGGCCCTGGCATCGAGCTGGGGCTCCACTGGCGCATGACCGCGCCGGTCGTGGCCCTAGGCCTGCTGATCGTCGGCTGGGCCCTGGTCCAGCCAAGCAAGCCCCCGGGATGGGGCTACCGCTGAGCTGGCCCCGGGCCATGCCGGCGGATCTGCCCTGGGGGAGCTTCGAAGCCTTCCTGTAGGCCGGCATCGGTGGCCGCGTGTGAGCCAGCGTCCCCGTTCCCGGGTCCACCGCCACGCGGGCACGATCACCCGCGGGGCTCTCGGCTTGGGGCTCGGGCTGGGTGTCGTCCTCCTGCTCCTCCAGGTGGTCGACCCGGTCCGGGTCTGGAGCATCCTGACCGACGCTCGCGGCGACCTGGTCCTCGTCGGTGCTGCCGTCGTGGCGGCTCACTACGCCGCCGTGGGGTGGCGCTTCGCCACCTTCTGCCACCTCTTCGGGGTCAGGGTCGATGAGGTCGTCCTCGTCCGCACGGGGATCGTCTCCTCGGCGATCAACCGGACCATCGGGTTCGCAGGCGTCGTCGTCCACACGATCCGCATCGGGATCGTGCGGCTCTGGGGCGGCCGAGCCCGGGACGTGGTGGCCTCGGCGATCTTCAACCAGGCCTTCCAGGCGCTCTTGACCCCGACCTTGGCGGTCGTCGGGCTCTACCTGACCTTCGGGACCCCCGGTGGGCCGGGCATGCTGGATCCCAGCGGGCTGCTCACTCTCCTGGGCATCGGTGTCGTGGCTGCGCTCACGACCCTGCTGGTGGTCGGGACCCCGATCGGCCGCTGGCTCTCGCTGGGGATCGAACGGATCCAGCGATGGCTCTCGGAAGGCGCCATGGGCACCCAGGTCCAGGAGGTCCAGGAGGTGCTCGTCGAGCGGGTCGCGGCGATCCGGTCCCGGCCCCAGCTCTTGGCCCGTCCGGGCATCTTCATGGTCCTGGAGCCGGCCACGAGCCTGACCCTGCTCTTCCTGGCCTTCTGGGCTATCGGCAGCCCCCTGCCGCCAGGTCACATCATCCTGGCCTACGCCGCTGTCGGGTTCGCGGCCATGTTCACCGTGGTCCCTGGGGGTCTAGGCATCCGTGAGGGCTCCATGGCCGGCGTGCTGGCCTGGATCGGTGTCCCGTGGGAGACGGCGGTGGCCGGGGTGGTCCTGTTCCGCGCCATGCTCGACTGGGCCCCGTCCCTGCTCTTGTTACCCTTGGGCTGGGGCCTGTGGGCTCCCCCGGCCGGGGCCGGCGCCGCTGACACCCCACCCACCTCCGGTGGTTCCACTGGCAGCGTCAGGAACACACGATGAACAGGGCACGAACGCACCGGCCCTCGGGACCCATCACCATGCTGGTCGTGGCCGGTTCCAGGGTGTCGTCCCATGAAGATCCTGACATGCATCCGGTACGGGAGCCGGATCGGCTTGGTGGCCGATGCCAGCGCCCGCCACGTCGGTCCGACCACGTGCCGGACCTGCAACCACGTGACCGGCCAACCTGAGCCCTTGACCCACGCTTGAGGATCGCGGGCTGACCGCAGCGTCCACTACCGTCCCCGTCAGAGCACCGTCTCGAGGGCTTGGCCCGTGTAGGTCCCTCCCTCGACCACGTGCTCCGGTGGCCCGGCGGCCACGACGCGACCGCCTTCCTCGCCGCCCTCGGGACCCAGGTCGACGATCCAGTCGGCGGTCTTGATCACGTCCAGGTTGTGCTCGATGATGACCACGGTGTTGCCCTGGTCGACCAGCCGGTGGAGCACCTCGAGGAGCTTCTTCACATCGGCCACGTGTAGGCCGGTGGTCGGCTCGTCGAGGATGTACATCGTGTCGCCGGTCGAGCGGCGCGACAGCTCCTTGGAGAGCTTGACGCGCTGGGCCTCACCGCCGGACAGGGTCGGGGCCGGCTGGCCCAAGCGGATGTAGCCAAGGCCCACGTCCTCCAGGGTCTGCAGCTTGCGCTTGATCTTGGGGATGTCCTGGAAGAACTCGAGGGCCTCGCTGACCGTCATGTCCAGGATGTCCTTGATCGACTTGCCCTTGTACCGGATCTGCAGGGTCTCGCGGTTGTACCGGTCGCCGTTGCACTCCTCGCAGGGCACGTAGACATCGGCCAGGAAGTGCATCTCGACGGTGACCATGCCATCCCCGCTGCAGGCCTCGCACCGGCCGCCCTTCACGTTGAACGAGAACCGGCCCTTCTCGTAGCCGCGCTGCTTGGCCTCCGGCGTGCTGGCGTACAGCTCCCGGATCGGCGTGAAGACCTTGGTGTAGGTCGCCGGGTTGGACCGCGGGGTGCGGCCGATGGGCGACTGGTCGACGAGAACGACCTTACCCAGCTGGTCGAGGCCCTCGACCCCCTCGTGGGGCCCGGGGACCTCCTGGGCGCCCTGGAGCTTGCGGGCCAGGGCCTTGTAGGTGATCTCGTGGACCAGGGTCGACTTCCCGGAGCCCGAGACGCCGGTGACCGCCACGAAGTTGCCCAGGGGCACCTCGACGTCGACACCCTTGAGGTTGTGCATGGCTGCCCCCTTGACCGTCAGCCACCCGGCCTCCTGGGGACGGCGCTGGTCGGGCACGGGGACCAGCATCTCGTCGCGGAGCACCTGGCTGGTCAGCGAGCCCTGCTTGGCCACCTCGGCCGGCGTGCCCTGGGCGACGACCTCGCCGCCCAGCTCACCGGCACCGGGGCCCAGGTCGATGATGTGGTCGGCGGCCTCGATGACCGCCGGGTCGTGCTCGACGATGATCAGCGTGTTCCCCAGGTCGCGCAGACCCTTGAGGGAGCCGATCAGGCGCTGGTTGTCCCGGTAGTGAAGACCGATCGTGGGCTCGTCCATCACGTAGAGGACGCCGACCAGGCCGCTGCCGATCTGGGTGGCCAGCCGGATCCGCTGGGACTCCCCGCCGGACAGGGTCGAGGCGCCGCGGGCCAGGGTCAGGTACTCCAGGCCGACGTCGCACATG
>CAZBKU010000060.1:0-12576 GCA_964492585.1 uncultured Thermoplasmatales archaeon
GACGCGACACGGGTCGACCCATCGGCCCCACGGAGGCATCGCGGCGCCGCCCCACCCCCTCGGGGCGGCGCCTACCTCTGAACCCTTGTTCCCCCGCCGGGGGCCACCGCGCCCCCGGCTCCCTCTCCTCCGGTCGTCCCTTGGCAGAGCGACCCGACCGCCCACCGCTCGATGCTCCCTTAGAAAGGGGTGACGTTTCGAAAGGTCCGGAGTGGGCTTTTTAGCACCCATACCCTTGGTGATCAGATGCGGGCCCTCCGGGGCCTGCCAGGTGAGTCCAACATGAAGGCTACATACATCGTCATGGCGATGACGCTCGTGCTCGTCGGCGTCCCAAGCGTCGCGATCGCCGGTCACGGCAACGGCAACGGCGGCGGACACGACACGTTCCCCGGCCTGCCCGACGCCGCGACCTTCGGCATCTGCACCGCCTACGAGAACAACGAGAACGGTCGCGAGAACGGCCAGGCCGGCGAGGCCCCGCCGTTCTTCTGGCTCGGCGAGCAGGCTGACGAGAACGACCAGACCGTCGAGGAGTACTGCGAGGAGAACGGTCAGCACCCCGGCCAAGGAAACGGCGGCGACAACGGCCAGTCCAACCGGCCGTAGGTCGGACGCCATCGCACCCATCGGACCCCGCGGTCCGGTGGCTATCTCTTTCTCTCTACCAATCGTCCTCCAGCATCTGCAGGGTATCGGTGTGGCTCTTGGTTTCGAAAGGTCCTGAAGAGCCTTGATAACCCCTCTGGGGTAGGATAAACCAAGCCACCAGAGGCCGTCCCATGAAGACAAGTTATGCTGTCCTCGCCAGTTTGATGCTCCTGATCCCGATCGGCGTCTTCGCCGTGACGGCCCAGGAAAGCCAGCCCAACCTCCGCCCGACCGAGCTCGTGTGGGATCCCGGCGAGCCGGCACCGGGGCAGAACGTGACCTTCGACGCGACGATCGAGAACAACGGGTCCGCTGATGCCAGCACGTTCAACGTCACCTTCCTGGTCGACGGCGAGCGCCTCGGCGAGAACGTCACCGTCGGCGGCTTGGCCGCCGGCGAGAACGTGACCGTCACCAGCGAGAACTGGACCGTGGCCGAGGGCGAGCACATCGTCACCGTCGTCGCCGACAGCGCCGCGGAGATCACCGAGGAGGTCGAGGAGGACAACGAGCTCTCCGAGACGCTAACCTTCCGGGCCAACCTGGTACCGACCGAGGCCGCTCACGCGCCCGAAGATGCCTTCGAAGGCCAGAACGTCACCTTCGAGGCGACCGTCGAGAACAACGGGTCCGCCGATGCCGGGGGGTTCAACGTGACCTTCCTGGTCGACGGCGAGCAGGTCGGCCAGAACGTGACCGTCGACGGCTTGCCCACCGGCCAGAACACGACGGTCACCAGCCAGAACTGGACGGCCGTCGAGGGCCAGCACGAGCTGACTGTGCAGGTCGACAGCGACGGCAACGTGACCGAGGCCAACGAGACCGACAACGAGCTCGTCAACGCTTTCACCGTCGACCCGGACGAGCCCGACCTGGTCGTCACCGAGCTGACCCACAGCCCCGGGTCGCCCTTCGAGGGCCAAGAGGTCGCCCTGACCGCCACCGTGGCCAACCAGGGCAACACGGCGGCCGAGAACGTGACCGTCCGCTTCATGATCGACGGGCTGCGGCTGGGCGGGGACAAGACCATCGCCACGCTCGGGCCCGGCGACAACACGACGATCACCAGCGAGGCCTGGGGGTCCACCGAGGGCGAGCACGACGCCAGCGCCACCGCCGAGCCCGGCGACGAGATCGAGGAGACCGACGAGGCCAACAACACGGCCACCCACACGTTCACGGTGGAGCCCGACGAGCCCGACCTGGTCGTCAGCGACATCACCACCGACCCGGCCGAGCCCGAGGCCGGCCAGAGCGTGACCCTGACCGCCACCGTCGAGAACCAGGGTCACACGGCCGCCGGCAACAACACGCTGATCTTCCGGATCAACGGCACGCAGCTGGGGGAGCCGGTCAACGTCTCGGAGCTGGCGCCCGGTGAGAGCGTCCAGGTCACCAGCATCAACTGGACGGCGTCCAACGGCAGCCACGAGCTGGAAGCCCAAGCCGACGCTGGCGACAACGTCACCGAGGCCGACGAGACCAACAACCAGCACACCGAGACCCTGGCCGTCGGCCAGGCGCCCAACCTGGTCGCCACCGATCTCGCGGCCAACGAGACCGAGCCCGCGCTGGGCCAGAACGTGACCTTCGAGGTCACCATCGAGGACGACGGCGAGCTCGACGCCGAGCGCGTCGAGGTCCGGTTCCTCGTCGACGGCGAGCAAGTCGGCGAGAACGTGACCGTCGACGGCCTGGCCGCCGGCGACACCACCATGGCCACCAGCGACAACTGGACGGCCACCGACGGCGAGCACACCGTCGAGGCGATCGTCGATGCCGACGAGCAGGTCGACGAGCACGACGAGACCGACAACACCGCCAGCACCACCGTCACCGTCCAGGCCGACGATGGGGAGGGTCACGAGGGCGAGGACCGGGAGGCCGACCAGATGACCATCTGCCACCGGCCGCCGGGCAACCCCGACAACGCCCACACCATCACCATCGGTGAGCCCGCCTGGGATGCTCACGAGGGCCACGGCGACTCCAAGGGCGAGTGCCCCGACGACGAAGGCACCTCGGACAACGAGAACCAGGATCCCTCGTCAGAGGATGGCGCCGGGGGCAACGAGAACGAGGGGCAGGACGACGAGGAACCCCAGGCCGAGGGCAACGGACGCGGTAACGGCAACGGCCAAGGCCCGCCGGACCACGCCCGCGGCAACGGCCGAGGCTAGCTCAGAGCGACGATCCCCTACCGGCGGGTGCTCCCGCCGGTCTCCCCATCCCTTCTCCCGTTCTATCCTGCTACCATCCTAGCTCTCAAACCGATGTTTCGACGGCCGTGAGAGAACCCTTAACCCCCTGGGCAAGGTCCTTGGGCTTGTCCGCGGGCCGGTACCTCCCCCGGCCTGTTGGGCACCAGAGCTGCTGACCGCCGGGGCCCCTCCGCCTGCCCTCAGCCCCCGAGAACCCTCCCTGCCCCCAGGGATATTCTACGGCCCCGGCGGTCGCGCTTTCCTCTACACCCTTTCTTCGGTGGAGCCATCGCTGCCGGTCGGGCTCGCGAAGAAAGGCTGTACCGAAAGAAACGGGCCCGACCGCTGTCCATGGCTCGTGTCCTGGCCTGCGGCCAGGACGGGCATCTGCTGTGCCTCTCATCCGTCTTCGCAGGTTTTCTTCGGTTGGGCCCTCTATACCTCGCGGACGGGCAAAGAACCTGTACGAAAAGAAATGCGGCCGAGAGCGGTCCATGGCCTGGGTGCCGTCTTCGGCGGCACGGTCGTCTGCTGTGCCTCTCGTCCATCTACGAACCCGTCCTTCGGTGGAGCCATCGGTGCCTCTCGTTCGGGCGGATCGGGGTCCATGTGTCGGCCGAGATCCCTTGACAGGCCGAAGACCAGAACAAGCCTCTTCAGCGGCTACCAAGCTCTGGGTCCGTGCCCCTCCCGTCCAAGGTCCCGGGCAGCTCCGACAGCACCCTGGTCAGCCAGGCCCTGGTTTGGATCGCCGGCGGTGTCTTCTTGGGTCTCGCGGTGACGATCTGCTTCCTGACCGATGCCTGGATGCTGGGCTCGGCTTCCTTCTCGGGGGCCTTGCTGTCTCGTCGGTGCTCCGGTGGTGGACATCGCCAGACCTCCAGCGGCCGATCGCTGGCGGCCTGCTCACGCTCGGCCTCGTGTTTCTGGTCCTCGGTCCGATGCTGGGCGGGCTGTTCCCGCAAGCGGTGATCGAGCTCGTGCCCGCTCCCTATATCACGCTGGGGGCCGCATCGGTGGGCATCGGTGGGTTATCCTTCGGAAGATCCCCGCCGGCGACGGACCGGACCTTGGGATGAGCATGCCCGTCAGACGTCCAGCACGGAGACTTCCTTGGCATGCTCCATGATGAACTCGCGGCGGGGCTCGACCTTCTCGCCCATCAGGATGTCGAAGAGCTGCTCGGCCTGGATCGCATCGTCGACGAGGACGAAGCCGAGCTTGCGGTTGTCGGGATCCATGGTGGTCTCCCAGAGCTGGGTCGGGTTCATCTCGCCTAGCCCCTTGAACCGCTGGACAGTGGTGCCGCGGCCCCAGTCGTCGACGAGATCGTCCTTGGCGTCGTCGCTGTAGACGTACTCGCTCTTGGTGCCCTTGGTCACCTTGTAGAGCGGCGGTTGGGCGACGTAGACGTGGCCCTCCCGGATGAGCTCGGGCATGTAGTTCCAGAAGAACGTGAGGAGCAGGGTGCGGATGTGGGCGCCGTCGACGTCCGCGTCGGTCATGATGATGATCTTGTTGTACCGCAGGTTGGAGAGGTCGAACTCCTCGCCGATGCTGGTCCCGATGGCCGTGACCAGGGCCTGGATCTCGTTGTTCTTCAGGATCTTATCCAGGCGGGCCTTCTGGACGTTCAGGATCTTGCCTCGCAGCGGCAGGATGGCCTGGTAGTCCCGGTTGCGGCCTTGCTTGGCTGACCCGCCGGCAGAGTCGCCCTCCACGATGAAAAGCTCGGTCGTCTCGGGGTCGCGGTTGCTGCAGTCGGCCAGCTTGCCCGGCAGGTTGGCGCTGTCCAGCACGTTCTTGCGGCGGGCCAGTTCGCGGGCCTTGCGGGCGGCCAGCCGAGCCTCGGCGGCCTGGAGGGCCTTCTTGACGGCAGCCTCCCCTTCACGGGGGTGCTCCATCAACCAGGTCGACAGGTGCTCGTGGGTGATCGTCTGGACGATGCCGGCGACCTCGCTGTTGCCCAGCTTGGTCTTGGTCTGCCCCTCGAACTGGGGCTCGGGGACCTTGACCGACAGGATAGCGGTCAGGCCCTCCCGGATGTCGTCGCCGGTCATGTTCAGATCTTTGTCCTTGATTAGGTTGCGCCGCTCGGCGAAGTCGTTCATGACCCGCGTGAGCGCGGTCTTGAACCCGGTCAGGTGGGTCCCGCCCTCGGCGGTGTTGATGTTGTTGACGAAGGAGTGGACGTTCTGGGTGTACCCGTCGGTCCACTGGAGGGCCAGCTCGGTCTCCACGTCGTCCTTCTTGCCGCCGAAGGCCGCCACGGTCTCGTGCAGCGGGTTGCGGTTGCGGTTCATCCACTCGGCGAACTCGGCGATCCCGCCCTCGGCGTGGTAGCGTTCCTCCCGGTCGTTGCGTTCGTCCTTGAAGACGATGGCCAGGCCCTTGTTCAGGTAGGCCAGCTCGCGGAACCGGGTCGACAGGGTCAGGAAATCGTAGTCGATATCCTCGAAGATGTCGGGATCGGGCCTGAACGTGATCGAGGTCCCGTTCTCACCCTCGGGCACGTCCTCGATCGCCTCGATGGGCGCCTGGGGGACCCCGCGCTCGTAGCGCTGGTACCAGACCTTACCGTCGCGCTTGACCCGGGCCTCGAGCCACTCGGTCAAAGCGCATACGACAGAGACACCGACGCCGTGCAGGCCGCCGGAGACTTGGTAGACCTTCTTCTCGAACTTGCCTCCGGCGTGGAGGACGGTCATGACGATCTCCAGGGCCGAGCGTCCGTACTTCGGGTGCTCCTCGACCGGGATGCCCCGTCCGTTGTCGGACAACGTGATGCTGTTGTCCTCGTGGAGGGTCACCTCGATGTGGTCGCAGTAGCCAGCCAGGGCCTCGTCGATCGAGTTGTCGATGACCTCGTAGACGAGGTGGTGGAGCCCGCGGGGTCCGGTGGACCCGATGTACATGCCGGGTCGCTTGCGGACAGCCTGGAGGCCCTCGAGGACCTGGATGCTCGCAGCGCCGTAGTCCGAATCCTGTTGGAGAGGTTCGTCGGCCATGGTCGGTACCTGAAGAGGGGGTCTCGGCGAGGGGTGCTCACCAGGAGGGACCGCCCCGTTCGACCGTAACCCAGCCTACATAAAAAGGTGTTCGATTGGGTCACCTTCCAAGGGTCTGCAGCCCGCCGGCTGCGTTCTCCAAGGTCCTCACCACAACCCTTATGCGTGCTGCGGTCGAGTGGGGGGCTGCATGCCCCGCTATGGCACGCTTCCGCGCATCTGCGGTGCGTCCAGCGGAGCGTGTGCGACGCGACCTGTGACGACCCCGGCGTGCGCCAACCTTGTATGGTCGCACGGCACCGGGGTCTGATCGGGGCGCGCCAACTTCTCTGGAGGTGTGTTTCGTGAAGACCCCTAACCATGGAGCGGATGCTATCGCGCCGACGTCGACGACCATCGAGCAGCTGTGGGCCCCGTCGTGGGAGATGCCCGATCTCCGAGGCCGGCAGACCCCCAGGCGGATAGAGGAGGCCTTGCGCGATGAAGGGTGACACCGACCAACGGGCCGTGGAGAAGCAGATCCAAGGCCCGGCGACCCCGGTGCACGCCCCCATCGAATCCGGGCCCAAGGGCGAGCTCGTCTGGCGGCACCTCAAGGCCACCTGGCTGACCCACCACTTCGTCTCCGGAGAGGAGACCCACGTGAAGGGCGGCTACACGTGGGATGCCTCCAGCTACCTCCCGGTGCTGACCCTGGACGGCGACGGGGAGCCCGTGCTGGGCTTCGCCCGGACGTCCCAGGGGTAGCTTGGGTCCGCGGTGGGGAGCGGGCATCCGCTCCCCTCCCTCTCCCCTGTTCTTGCTCCTGGAGGACCCATCCTCGCCGCCTTGGAGCTCGATGTGAGGTTGGCGTCATCTTTCGACGTACCTCCGAAACAACTTATCCGTGACCGGGGACACAGGTGGGGTCGAGGTCACAACCATGGGCCTTCCAACCCACGACGAACCGGACGCTCCGACGCGGGTACCGGCCGATGCCGGTGCGCTCACCACGGTCTCCTCTAGCGAGGAGGGCCAGCAGGTCTGGAGGCCGCTCCGGGATCTGTGGCTGACCAACACCGTCATGGCCGAGCACGGCACCGCCCAGAACGCGGCCTACGCCTGGGATGCCAACGAGTACGCGCCTGTCCTGGCGCTCGACGGTGAGGATGAGCCCACGCTGTTCTTCGCCAAGACCTGCGCTTAAGCCGTGGGCACCGCCCACCGTGAGGAGAGCCCCTGCGGCCCTTGGCCTCTCGGCCGGGGGCACCCAGGACCCCTGACCGCTTATCTATCACCCTGGAGCACGCCACCCTACCTGCTGCTCGGCCCACCGCCGGGCAGGATGTGATCCCGATGGAAGAGCCCAACACTCCGAACCGCGCCGCGAGCCCCGGACCCGCTGGTTTAGCTGCCCGTGTCCCCACCGGCGACGGGGAGCGGAGCGTGTGGGAGTCCCTCAGGGACACCTGGCTCACCAGCCGGATCATGGACGGCAAGGACATGGAGCGCAACGGGGCCTACGGCTGGGAAGCCACCGACTACTCCCCGATCATCGTGGCCGACGAGGAAGGCCAGCTCCAGCTCATGTTCGCCCGCGACCCAGAGCTCAGCGACGCGTGAGCCCTGTCCACCGGGCATCGCGCCCACCGTTCTCCTTCTCCTGGATCTCGCTTGACCGGTGAGCCCAGCCACCGTAGGACTCTCCCTTGGGTTCGGCCGACGTCTAACCGGCCGCTACGCTATCGTCGACGGGTGGTGCAGGCTCGAGCTTGGCTACGCCCGCATCGCCGCTTGCCAAGCTCTCGGTTCGGCCGAGCGAGCAGCGTGGTGTTCCGGCTCGGCCTCTCGTGCGGTCGCATCTCGCCGCCGACCTAACGATCCAGACGAACGCCTCGCGCTGTGGTCTCGGCGTTCGTCGGACTTCTAACCGGCCGCTACGCTATCGTCGACGGCCGGTTAGAAGGGCCCGCGGCGAGAATTGAACCCGCCTCGAGGGATCCACAGTCCCACAGGATGACCACTACCCCACGCGGGCCAGCGTGCGTTTGTACCGGGGATGAACCCGGCTCCCGGCCCGACAGGGGTCGAGCGCGGGAGCGGCTGAAGCAAGGACCGCGTTAAAAGCGTTGCGTGCTCCACGCGGTCCCACACGATCAGGTCGCTGGCACGGTCAGCACACCGAAGGTGTACTGGCCCCCGCCGCTGTCCCGTTGGACACATAGGACGTGGTCCCCGGTGGCGGCGACCTCGTGATCGACGGCTTCCGGAGCGGTCAGAGGGGAATCGCTGCTCGTGGTGTCCCCGTTGGGGCCGGTCACCGAGGCGCTGACGTCCATGCCGGCCGACGGAACCACCACGACCTCGACCCGTTCTCCAACCTGGGCCGGGAACGCATAACAGTCGACCGAGTCCCCGGCCTCCAGGTGGCCCTGGTAGGCCCCCGGTGTCTCGATCGGCCTAGGGTCATCTGCCCCGTTGGCATCCGTACCGTCCCCAGCATCGGGTCCCAGCACGGCCGGCATCGGGTTGACCACCGACAGGGTGGCGTAGTAGTTGCCCACCGCCTCGGTCTGGCGGATGACCCTGGCGGTCCAGAGGCCGCCCTCATCGGCGCTCACCTGGGCCACGGCCCGCGGGATCCCCTCAGGGATCGGGGGGAGCCAGATCCCCTGGCTCCTCAAGGTGCAATCGCTGTCATAAAGCTCGATCTGGAACCGGGCGCCGTCGACGTTCTCGCTGGGCTTGAGGCCCACGGCCACCTCGTCACCAGGTTCAACCTCGAACCGGAAGCTGTCAGCGTAGTCGTCGTAGTAGAGGGCTCCCTGGTATGCGCCGGACGCCAGGATCGGTCCGGCCCCGCAGGTGCCTGGCGTGTCGCTATCGGCGATGGTGCCCTCCTGGTCGGCCACCGGCAGCGGGTAGGTGGCCAGGCCCAGCGTGTAGTTGGTCACCAGGTCACCGGTGCGCGAGAGCACGACGGTCCAATCCCCTGGGATGTGGCCGTTGAACTCCATGTAGAGCGGTTCGCTCAGCAGGGTCCGCTTGGACTCCTGGACCACGCCGTCGGGATCGACCAGATCCACCTGCAACGGCTGGATGGCCAGGCTCGTACGGAGGTCCGGGTCGGCGGGCTCAGCCGGCGGGGTCATGTGGAGCCCGCGATCGCTGTGCACCTCGGTCCGCTCCGACGGGTTCAAGCTCACCGAGATCGCCTCGCCGGGCCCCTGCGAGGGGAAAGCGTACGCGTCGGCGCGGTCGCCATCGGCACCCAGCCGGCCGGTCACCACGGCAGGCAGCTCGACCGGGTGGGCGCTGCTTTGGTTGCCCCCGACATCCCCGCCGGTCCCGGCGTCATCGTCGCCCCAAGCGTCCAGATGGTCAGGGGCCGGTGTGCAGCCGACCTCGGCTTGGGCCTTGGCGACAGTGACCCGTCCATCCAGCCACTCGGTGTCCAGGTCCAGGTGGAGCCCTCGGATCAGGACCCCGGGATCGGTCTCCGGGTCCTGGGAGCGCTGCTCGTCCTGGAGGACGTGCAGGGTCCCCACCCCGGGGACCGGGATGGTGGCAGGGGTCCGCATGACCCCGAAGCTCTCGCCGGCGACGGTGAGGTTGGCCACGAAGGAGCCCGTCGTGTCCGCTGTGCCCGGGCCTGTATCGGTCCGGGTGGCCTGAGCCACCACGTGGACGGCCTCAGCGGTGACCAGCCCCCCCAGGAGCGAGACGTGGGTCGCGTTGGCCTGGGCCCTTGCCTGGGCGAACTCCGCATCCCCGGTGGCCAGGGAGGCGCTCTCGACGGCGTGGATCGAGCTGTTGCCGAGCCCTTGCCCGGGGGCTGCGTGGACGTCGACGAACCGGGCCGTCTGGTTGGCCGGAAGGCTGGTGGTCTGGTTGCCCGGCGCTTGGGTCTCGGCCAGGCCGATCACGGGGTTGGTCGGCACGTTGGTCTGCTGGACGTAGCCGGCCCCTTGTGCCATCCTGTACGGGTGGGGCAGCGAAGCCAGGATCATCTCCTTGACCGTCTCGACGAAGCTGTCTGCCCCGTGCCCGAGCTGGGTGTAGGCACCGTCGGTCGTGCTCGCCGCGGCTTGGAGCTGCTGCTGGGTGAGACCCCCGCCGCTGCTGTCGATGGCGGCCAGCTTGATCCCGTTGGCATCGGCCTCATCGAGCTCGTCGTAGAAGGCCGGTCCATCGTAGTCGGTCCCGCTGGTGCGGCTCAGCGGCCCCGGGACCACGCGCCCCTCGTCGACGGGTTCGTCGGTGGCGATCACGCCGACCTTGTGGGAACCGCTTCGCCACGCGGTCTCCTCGTTGAGGATGTGGATGGCATCGCCCCATGGCTCCCAGCCACCGTTGGCGGTCAGGTCCTGGAGGAGGGCATCCATCTCCGAGGTGTCGGTGCTCAGCGTGGTGACGACATCCTCGTTCACGGTGCCGTCGGTGTCGATCGGATCCTCGCCTCCAGGGCTCCAGCCGAACACGACGAGCTTGAACGCCGCATCGAAGCCCAGGGCTTGGAGATCGTTGACCAGTTGATCCAGCTCGGTCCTGAGCTGGTCGATCTCGTTGCTCATGCTGCCCGAGGCGTCCAGCAGGATCGCCACGTCTAGCACATCCGTGCTCCCGCAAAGGTTGATGCTGTCCCCCTGGGTTGGTTGGCTGACGCCTGCCAGACCCATCGTCACCATCAGCACACATAGCGCTACGGCTCCCAGCCTTGACTCGAACCCTTCCATCGTCTGTTCCTCCGCACAGACGCAGCCTCCCACGCCTGCCTGGGACCCGCAGCGAGACGGTGGGATAACTATCTTGGGTCGTCTCCGGGTCTGGGTCGCCGCCGGGTCGATCAGTCGCCCAGATCGCGCACGATGCGCTTCATCTTCTTCTCCCGGTTGATGCTGGCGTACATGAACGCCTCGTCCCGGGTGTCCTCAGTGATCAGCACCACGACGTGGCCCAGGTCGTGACGACCGGTCCGACCCCGGCGCTGGATCAGCCGGATCTCGCTGGGCACCGGCTCGTAGAACACGACAAGATCCACCGCAGGGATGTCCAGGCCTTCCTCCGCCACGGAGCTGGCCACGAGCACGTCGAACTCCTGGGCCCGCAACCGGTCCAGGGCCTCTCGCTGTTCGTCCTGGCTCATGCCCTTATCGTCCTTGCGGTCCCCTTGGCCGACGAACCGCTCGGCCCGGACGCCGGAGGCCTCCAAGGCCCGCACGATGCTGGCGATCGTGTCCCGGTATTGGGCGAACACGATGACCAGGGAGTCCGGGTGCTCGGCCAGTTGCCGGTCCAGGATCCGTTGCAACGCCTCAAGCTTCGGGTGGCTGGGTCCCTCCCAGTCGTCGATGCGGACCGAGACCTCGGCCACACCCGACTCGTTGCAGAAGGCCTTCTGCGACCGGCTCTTGTCGTCGTCGTTGTAGAGGCGCTTGAGGTAGTCCCTCAACGGCTCGATGCCCTGGGTCTCCAACAGCTCCAGGGCGTGCAGAGCCTGCATGACCACCCCTTGGTTCAGAAGCAGCCCGAACAAGCGGCCCTTCTCGCCCTTGCTGGCCCGGCCGAGCTGGGCGCGGATCTTCTTGCCGGCATCGATGGCGTCGGTCCGGGAGACATACGGCTTGGGCGGCAAGAGGCGGGCCCGTTTGAGGCTCTGGGCCCGGCTGTCGACGACCTGTTGGAGCCGGTGGCGCAGGCGCTCCATCTCCGGCGGCAGGTCGACGTGGACCCAGCGGACGCTGGTGTCCTTGACGTAGGGCGCCACGTCCGGACTGTCGACGGTCCGGCTCTCGACCTCCTCGATGCCCAGGTTCTCCATGACCTCGCGGATCCGGTCCTGGTCCCCGCCGGGGCTGGCGGTCAAGCCGAGCAAGGCACCGGCCGGGTTGTCTTGCAGGTAGCGCTGGCCGATGCCGACGTAGGCGTAGTCGCCCACGGCCCGGTGGGCCTCGTCGACCACGAGCAAGCCCACGTCTTCCAGCGTGATGCGGCCGGCCTCCAGGTCGTTGCGAAGGCCTTGAGGGGTCGAGAAGATGACCTTGGCGGCCTCGAACAGCTCGGCTCGCTTGGCTGGCGCCACGCTCCCGGAGAGCTCGACCTGCTCGTCGACCAGCAAGAGATCCTCGAAGAGGTCGGCGTGCTGCTGGACCAGCGGCCGGGTCGGCGCCACGAAGAGCACCTTGCCCTTGTCGTCGCGCAGGACGTCGGCAGCAGCGATCAGGGCCACGATGGTCTTGCCCAGGCCCGTGGGCAGGACGACCAGGGTCCGGTCGTCCTCGGTCCGGCGGGCCAGCACCAACTGGTAGCCCCGTCCCTCGACGGCGTTCTCCTTGAGCAGGGGATGGGAGATGTACCCCGGGTCCGGCGGCGCCTCGGTGCCCTCCTGGTCCGGGGTCTGGGGGGACAGGGGGGTGTCGAGGAACGTCTCAAGGTTGACCTGCTCGTGGGCCACGCGCCGGCATCGGCCTCCCCCGGTTAGAGGGTTGCCCCCACCCGGGCTGACGGATCCAGCTTGGTCGTCGCCCGGCCCGGGGGAACCACGGCATCTAGCGCCGTGACAAATCCTAGCATAATCCCTGCCCGATAGGCTACTACTCACTGGAGTCCATACGGGAAAACGTATATTCGGATTGCCAGCTTAATCAGGGTTGAGCTTCAGGACCGTTCCAATGTCGAAGGTCGCGGTTCTAGCATCCGGGCGCGGTAGCAACCTCCGGTCGATCCAAGAGGCCGGG
>CAZBKU010000061.1:0-12514 GCA_964492585.1 uncultured Thermoplasmatales archaeon
TGGTCGATGGGGAACACCCGGGCGTCGTGGCCCCGCAGGACGAGCTGGATCTGCTGGCCGGCCGGGATCGGTTGGTCGGCCGGTTCGAACCGGAACGTGAAGGTGTAGGTCTCATCGGGGGTCAGCGGGGCTGAGCGGTCGTAGCCCTCCCGGAGGTGGGCGTTGAACCAGCCCTCCCCGAGCCAGTCCTGCTCCCCGGTGTCCGGGTCCAGCACGTACAGGTCGAAGATGAAGTAGGTGTTCTCGGCGTCCACGCTGGCCACCAGGTGCATCCGGGGCTCGCCGGCCAGGTAGAGCTCCTCGTCCAACGGGTCGCTGGTGTAGACCAGGCTGGTGGGCAGGCCGGCAGGAGCCGTGGGATCGTCGACGATCCCGTCGGCCGGGGTGCCGGTGCCTGGATCGTCGGGGGCCGCGTTGCGGGCCTGGTCGGCCAGGTAGGTCTCCTCTCCCTCGTCGGGAACGGTGGGTGAGAGCTTGCCGGGGGTCAGGTGGAAGCGTTCCAGCCGGGCGTCGGTCGGCGGCCAGGCGGCGTCCGTGCGGATCCGGTCGTCGCCGGTGAGCACCTCGACGGTGGGGGTGTCCATGACGCCGTTGTCGATCCCTTTGAGCCAGTGGTCCAGCCAGGCGTGCTCGATGGTCGCGTAGTCCTCCCGAGGCGGGACCATGTGGCCATCCTGATGGAGCAGGGCCTTCTTGGGGACGTCGAGATCGTTGAACCAGTAGATGGCCTCGCTGGGGTTGACCGCCCGATCGTCGAAGCCCTGGCTGTAGAGGATGCTGGCGTTGGCTTGGTCCGTGTGGAGGGTGAAGTTGCGCTGGTGCCAGTAACCCGTGTAGACGCCTTCCTCGTAGGTGCCCGGGGACATGGCCTCGACGGCCTCCTCCTGGTCGCAGAGGGCCCCGGCAGCGTTGAACGCCCAGTCGGGGCCCTGGTCGACGTTGGTCGGTGGCGCCGCGCTGAACGCGTTGTAGGTCAACGGGTAGTGCCGGCCGTCGTAGGGCACGCCGTTCATGAACGTGTTGCGCCACTGGTTGGTGACCCCGGCGATGGTGACCACGGTGGTCAGGTGCTCGGGTGCGGTGATCAGGGCCTCGTGGGGCGTGGTGCCCACGTAGCTGACCCCATGCATGGCCACCTTGCCATCCGACCACCCTTGGTCGGCGACCCACTCGACCATGTCGTGGGCATCCTGCTGCTCCTTGGCGCCCATCATGTCCATGCAACCCTCGCTGTTCCCCGTCCCGCGGACGTGGGCCAGCACCACCGCGTACCCTCGTGGCACGTAGGTGTCGACCAGCGAGGACTCGCCGGTGAACCCGGGGATGTCGCCGCCCCCGTTGGCACGCAGGGCGTTGTAGGGGCTCATCTCGAGGATCGTGGGCCACGGGCCCTCGCCATCGGGCAGGTAGACCTCGGCGTAGAGGTCGATCCCGTCCAGGCTGCTGGTCGCATAAGTGATCTGCTGAGGCAGGACATCGAAGACCGGCTCTGTCAGCCGGCTCTCGTTGATCCCCGTGCCCGGTGGCACGATCGGTCGATCGGCGGCTTGGGCCTCCAGGTCATCCTCGAGGACGCCACCGATGCACCCGGCAAGCGGGGCGGTGACGAGCAAGAGCACGAGGACGGTCGGGACGCGGCCTCCCAGCATCAGGGCCCCAGTGGTTCAACCGGGTCTTAACCGTTCTTGTGCCCCGGACCGTCGACCGGCTAGCTGGAGCTTGTCGGCTGGTCCCCATCCTCGGCGGTCTGCGTCGCCTGGCAGCTTCGGACCTCTGTGACATAGTCGAACTCCTCGAGCTCGTCGGCCAGGGCCTGGCAGTCGGCCTCGGAGAGCGGCTGGATGTCGTACTGGAGCGGGAAGCTCTCCAGCAGGAACAGCTCGGCGCCCCGGGCTTCGGCCCGCTGGCGCAGATCGGCGGTGTCGTTGTCGTCGGCGTCCTCCGCCAGGGTCCCGGTGAGCCGGTAGGTCGTCTCGGTGCCCTGGTCGAGGCAACCGGCTGCCAGCAGGCCCGGCAGCAAGGCCACGACCACGAGCGCGAGCATGGGCGAGCGCATGTCAGCCTCTGAAGCCTTGTTCGGTATCAAAGTTCCTGGCCGGTTCGGTGTGGACCGAACCGCGGCCCAGGATCAGGCCACCGTCGTAGGGTCTTGACCGGCCTCCAGGGCCGCGATGAGCTGGGCGACCCGGCCTGGGACCTCGATCTGGGGGTAGTGGCCGACGTCCTCCCAGGCCACGACCCGGTCGCCCAGGCCCAGGTCCTCAAGCCCGGCGACCATGGCAGACCCGCTGACCGGATCCTGCAGGCCCCAGGCGAACGTCAACGGGACCGGGCTGTCGACCAGGGCCTGGGTCCACCGCTTCTCGTTGGCCTGGCGGCCATCCAGGTAACCGACGACCCGGTGCGAGATCGTCCGGCCACCGCGTAACGT
This sequence comes from uncultured Thermoplasmatales archaeon, assembly GCA_964492585.1. Classification (GTDB taxonomy): domain Archaea; phylum Thermoplasmatota; class SW-10-69-26; order SW-10-69-26; family SW-10-69-26; genus CAYXGD01. Next base: position 2,432 of record CAZBKU010000061.1, read on the forward strand.
GATCGCCTCCCACATCTGATCCAGCTCGTCGTCGTCGACCGGGTGTTGATCGGACCAGACCCGCCGCATGGCGCGCTCGAAGCTGCCCTTGGTGACCAGGCGGGAGACGATGGGCCCGGTCCACCGGTTGCGCAGCAGGGTCTGGATGGGCCGGGGCTTGATCTGGCTGTAGAAGAGGCCGCCGTTGAGCAAGAGGATCCCGGTCACGCGCGGGCCCTGCCAGGTGCCCTCGATCATCCGGGCCAGCATCTCCTGGACCATGCTGACGCTGTAGTCGTGGACGACCAGGGCGGTCTCCTGCACCCCGTTGTACGACCAGATCGCCCGGGCCATGTCCAACTGGCCCTCCAGTCTGTACACGTCCTCCCGGGGCTTGTCGGAGCCGCCGAACCCGAGGTGGTCGAGGTAGAGGCGCTGGCGGCCCGGGGGGAGGAGATCGGCGACCTTGGCCCAGTCCCACGAGCTGGTGGGGAACCCGTGCCAGAAGGTCGTCCATGGCCCGTCCCCGGCCACCCGGGTGAACAGGCTGACGGTCCTGCCCGCCAGGCGGACCTGGCGTCGGCGACCGCTGGCAAGCCACGTCTCCAGGTCGAGCACGACCCGTCAACCGTCTCCCGGTCTAAGGTTCCGTTGGCTCAGCTTGGATCCCAGGCCACACCATCGTCCTGGAGGACATCCTCGAGCACGCTGGGCTGGTCGGTCATGATCCCATCGACGCCGATGTCGACAAGCCAGCGCATGGTCTCCTCGTCGCCGATGGTCCAGACGTGCACGGCCATGTCGTTGGCGTGGGCATCCTCGACGAAACCCTCGTTGACCACCTCGATGCCCCCGTAGGTGATCGGGACCTGGAGGGCCACGTGGTGGCTGGGGCTGCCGGGACCGGCTTCCATCGAGCTACCCTTGAAGACGGCGGTCTCGACCGTGCCCGTGGCCGTGTCGACCTCCTGGTTGAAGGCCTTGAACAGCTCGGTGGACTGGTCCTGGAAGGCCACCACGATCGTGTCGTCGCCGCGGTCGTGCTCTGCCAGCAGATCGGCCAGGTCCTTCTCGTAGGGCACGGTGTCCGGCGCGGTCCGTTTGATCTCGATGTTGATCATCGTGTCCGGGAACGCCACCATGACCTCCTCGAGGGTCGGGATGGTGAAGTCGTTGGCCTCGTAACCCTCCGGTGGGGCCTCGTCGCCGGCGGCGATCCCCCGGTAGACGTAGTCCTCCTCCGGGTTGTCGTGGCTGGCGCCCTCACCGGGGACGAACCAGTAGGCCGCATCCAGGGCCTTGATCTCGGCCAGCGTCATGCTGTCGACCTGGCCCGTCCCGTCGGTGGTGCGGTCCACGGTGGTATCGTGGATGACGACCAGGTGACCGTCGGCGGTCTGGTGGACGTCCAGCTCGAGCACATCAGCGCCCTTCTCCAGGGCCGTCTCGAACGCGAAGAGCGTGTTCGACGGCGCCTCGGTCTCGCCGCCCTGGTGGGCGATGTGCAAGACCCGTCGGTCGGTCCACGGGTTCTCCTCGACCACGGGCACGTCGGCCACCCCGCCGGCCGGCAGGGCCATCACGGCCAGGGCCAGCACGACGATCACGGCGCCTGTTCGGCGGTACAGCTCAGCCTCCATGGGTCGGTCAGCCCGCCGAGGACAGATGAGGTTTTCTGCCACCCCGTCGGGTGTGGCCGCCCTCACCTCCCGGGTTCCGGCTCCCTGGATCCCGCCAACAAGGCCTCGAGGAGGTCGAGCGCTTCGGTCACGCTGGCCAGCGTCCCCGGCCCCATCTGGGCGATCCGGTCGGCCAGGTGTGTGGCCACCGCCTCCCGGGCCGAGCCCAGGGCCCTGCGGCCCTCATCGGTCACCACCAACCTCGGGTCCTGCCCACCACCGTCTGTGGGCTGTCGAGCGACGACGCCGGCCTCGACCAACCGCTCGACGTGGGGTCCGATCTCCTCGGGTTGGCGACCGTAACGCTCGGCGAGCTCCGCCAGCGTCTCCTCGGGGCCACGGGTGAGGAAGTAAAGCCAGCGCCACTCCGGCACCCGGAGATCGCCGGGGCCATGGTCCATGGTCAGGTCTCGGAGCACCCCCGCCAGGGCGGGGACCGTCTCCACGAGCCGTCGGGCCACGGACGCCGGCTCGGCCGCTTGGGGCATACCAAGCGATAGCCCGTTCTTCTGGTATCGGTCTTTCCAGCCGCTTCGTGCGAGGGTCCAGGATCATCGAGCAGGTTCAAGCGCCGTGCCGGCGTTGGGGTCCCATGTTCCAGCCGGCGACGATCCGGTCGGCCGAACGCGTCCTCGAGCTCTGCCGCGCGGCGGGGCTGACCCTGGTGACCGCCGAGTCCTGCACCGGGGGCCTGGTGGCCGGCTGCCTGACCGAGGTTTCCGGGGCCTCCGAGGTCCTCGTCGGCGGTTTTGTCACCTACACGGCGGCCACCAAGCGGTCCATGCTGGGCTTGGAGGCCGCCTTCCTCGAGGACCACGGCACGGTCGGGCCGGAGACGTCCGAAGCCATGGCCAAGGCCGCGCTGGAGGTCACCCAGGCCGACCTCGCCCTGGGCGTGACCGGCTGGGCCAGCCCGGGTCCCGGGGTACCCGACGAGGTCGTGGGCGATGTCCACCTGGCCAGCTGTTCGAGGGATCGGATGCCCACCAGCGAGGTGTTCAACTTCCCAGGGGACCGGGCCGAGGTCCGCCGGCAGGCCGTCCACAGCAGCCTTGGCCTGCTGATCCGGCAGCTCGAGGACAGATGAGCAAAGCCAAGTCAGACCACCTGCATCGATGCCCATGGCGCTGGCGGACAAACTCCAGCTCAAGGGGGACCGGATGTGCGTCTACGGGAAGCCCGACGACGTCGACCTGGGCGGGATCCAGGTCACCGAGAACGCCCTGGACCCGGTCCTCCTCTTCGTGACCGACGAGGCCGACCTGGAACGCAACAAGGGAGCCGTCGTCGACGCGGCCCGGGAGGATCGCCTGGCGTGGGTGGCCTACCCGAAGGGGGGTCAGCTCGGGACCGACCTCGACCGTGAGACGGTGATCGCTGCCATCGACAAGCGCAAGGTCCGTCCTGCCCGGCAGGTCAGCATCGACGACGTGTGGACCGCGATCCGGCTGCGACCAGCCCAACGGTAGACCCCTGAGCTGGGCCGCAGGGTGAGAGGGCGCTGGGTACCAGGCGCGCTGACCCTTCCACCGGGCCATCGGTCAAGGTTTAACGGTATGCGTCGGCTGGAAGCTCCGTGACCACCATCACCGTCGAACGCTCCGTCCAGGCCCCTGCCGAGGCCGTGTTCGCCGCCGTGGCCGAGGTCGAGGACCTACCGGAGATCGTCCCCGAGGTCACCGATATCGAGTTCCTCACCGAGGCCACCGCCGGGGTCGGTACCCGGTTCGTCGAGACCCGCCGGCAAGCCGGCCGTGACTTCGTCACCGAGCTAGAGCTCACCGAGCACGAACCTCCTCGACGGGTCCGGATGGTCGCCGAGAACCGCGGGACCGTGTGGGACACCCTCTTCGAGGTCCAGGACCGAGGGGATGGTGTGCTGCTGCGGGCGACCATGGAGGCCCGCGCCGAGAAGATGACCACCCGGCTGAGGAACAAGGCCATGGCCCCGCTGCTCCGCAAGGCCACCAAGGCCCACCTCGACGCCGTCAAAGCCCACCTTGAGGGCTGACCCCACCACGCAAGACGGTAAGCTTGAACCGGGAGCCGGGGGCTGGGTGGCCGTGGCCTCGGAAAGCAAGGTCGCGGTCATCGCCGCCCTGATCGCCAACGGGGTGATCGCCGTGCTCAAGCTGGTCGCCGGCCTGGCCGCCGGTAGCTCGTCCATGCTATCCGAGGCGGCCCACAGCTTCAGCGACACCGGCAACCAGGTCCTGCTGTTGATCGGGCTGACCCGATCGGGATCCCAGCCGACCCCCCGCTACCCCTTCGGCCGGGGCAAGAGCGCCTACTTCTGGCCGTTCATGGTGGCCGTGCTCCTCTTCGGCGTCGCCGGGACCTACTCGTTCATCGAAGGCATCGACAAGATCCGCCACCCCCACGCCATCGGCGACATCACGCTCTCCCTGGGCGTGTTAGGTGCGGCCTTCGTCATCGAGGCGATCAGCCTTGCGATCGCGGGCCGGGAGGCCAAGAAAGCTGCCGACCGGCAAGGCATCGGCTCGGTGCGCCAGTTCCTCAAGGAGAACCGGGATGCCACCCTTCTCACGGTCCTGGTCGAGGACGGCCTGGCCCTGGTCGGCCTGCCCATCGCTGCCGCGGCCCTGGGTCTGTCGGTCTGGACGGGTAACCCCATCTGGGACGGGATCGGCAGCCTGGTCATCGGGTCCCTGCTGATGGGCTTTGCCGGGTTCCTGGCCTGGGAGGTCAGAGAGCTGTTGATCGGCAAGGGCCTATCCGAGCGGGACCTGGAGACGGTCCACCGGGTCCTCCGGGAGCATCACGCCGTGGACGCCACCGGCGCGGTCCAGAGCATGTACCTGGGCCATCAGGACGTGCTGCTCGGGGTCGAGGTGGACCTTGCCGAGGGGCTCGACGCGAGCGACGCCGAGGCGGCGGTCCGACGCATCGAGACCGCGCTGAGGGACGCCCTGCCGGTACTCAGGTTCGTGTACGTCGAACCGCGGGAGGACTGACGACCGGGTCACAACCGGTCGCGGATCTCGACCAGGACCTCGGTCTGTTGCTCCTGGCCCTGCCTCAACCCGTTCATGCCCTCGTGGAGGGTCCCCATATCATCGTGGAGGATCCGCACGCCCTCGTGGATCAGACCCAGGCGTCGCCCGTTGTCGGTGACGCCCGTGGCCACGTTCCGGACCTGGCCCTTGGTCGCGTTGATCAAGAGAGCGATGGCCGCCAACAGGGACCCGACGAGTCCTGCGATCGTCAACCCGACCTCTCCGGCGTCGTTCCACCACTCTCGGACCTCGCCGACGATCAGGACCGCCACGATGAGGAAGCATATGCCAGCACCCCACCAGAACAGGCGTTCGAGCTGATCGAGGTCCATGTTTCCCGATGCGCGTCCTTGGGACATGAAGGTTGCTGAACAGGCTCGTAGGTATGAACCTCCCAGCGGGACCATGCCGGAACTACGCGGTAGGCTACGTAGGACGGCCGAAACGCGAGGTGGGCACACCCTGGGGGCTCGGCGGCGGGCAGGGTCAGAGCCGGTCGCGGATCTCGACCAGGACCTCGGTCTGCTCCTCTTGGCCTTCCTTCAAGGACCCCATGTCGTCATGCAACGTCTCGAGCTTGCGTCCGTTGGAGGCCGTGGCTTCCGAGATCGTGTCGAGCTTGCGGCCGTTGGACGCGGTCGCCTCGAAGATCGTGTCGAGCTTGTTGCCGTTGTGGCCGACACCGGTCGCGATCGCGGCGGCCTGGCTACGGGTCGCGTTCATCAAGATCGCGATAGCGGCCAGGAGCGTGCCGAGGACGGTGACGACGGTGATGGCGATCTCACCTGCATCGTTCCACCAGCCGGTGAACTCGCCGTAGAGGAGGATCCCTAGGGCGATGAAACACAAGGCAGAGCCCCACCACATGAGGCGCTCGGCTTGCTCCAGGTCCACGGTCCAAGATGGGCGTTCTTTGGGCATCAAGGTTCTCTGTCCGGCCGTCGGTGATGAAGGTCGCCGCGGCACTAGCCCGGAAGTACCTGAGCCCGTACGTAGCCAAGCCGAAGGTGGCTACGTCGCGCAGCCGACGGTTGCCGGGACGGGCAGCAGGGGATCTCGTCTGCCCCATACCTTCATGAACCATCTGCGGCTATCGACCAGCGAACCCCGATGGTCGACCCCGCCAAGTTCGTCGAGGAGCAGGTCGAGGCGATCCGTGACCAGGTCGATGGCCCCGCCATCATCGCCGTCTCCGGTGGTGTCGACAGCGTCACCGCCGCGGCGATCGCTGGCCAGGCCGTGCCCGACCAGCTCACCGCCTTCTTCGTGGACACCGGCTACATGCGGAAGAACGAACCCGATCAGGTCAAGCGCCTGATGGAGGAGGCCGGGGTCGAGCTCGACTTCATCGATGCCCGCAAGCGCTTCTACAGCGCCTTGGAGGGCGTGACCGACCCCGAGGAGAAGCGCAAGACCATCGGTGAGCTCTTCATCCGGATCTTCGAGGAGGAGGCCAAGAAGCTGGATGCCCAGTACCTCGTCCAAGGCACCATCGCGCCGGACTGGATCGAGTCCGGCGGCGACACGCGGGACACGATCAAGAGCCACCACAACGTCGGCGGCCTGCCCGAGGATATGGAGCTCGAGCTCGTCGAGCCCATGTACCACCTCTACAAGGACGAGGTCCGGGAGGTCGCCCGCCACCTTGGCCTGCCGGTCAGCGAGCGCCAACCGTTCCCCGGCCCGGGCCTGGCCATCCGCGTGCTCGGCGAGGCCACGCCCGAGCGGACCGAGGTCGTCCGCGAGGCCTGCCACATCGTCGAGCAGGAGATCCGGTACGCCGCTAAGGAGGGCGAGATCGAGGAGCCCTGGCAGTACTTCGCCGCGCTCCTGCCGGTCCGCTCGGTCGGGGTCCAAGGCGACGTGCGCGCCTACGGCGACACCGTGGTCATCCGGGCCGTCCAGAGCCTGGATGCCATGACCGCCCGGTTCAGCCATTTCCCGCCTCAACTGCTCGACAAGATCAGCACCCGGATCACCAACGAGCTCAAGGACCATGTGAACCGGGTGGTCTACGACGTGACCCACAAACCGCCTGGGACCATCGAATGGGAGTAGGCGGTTTGTGGGTCACGTGAGCACGAACGGCCGGCACAGCGTCGAGCCGTTCGTGCGGAACTGGAGGTCGCGGACAACTGGGACGGCGACCTCCAGCATGGGGAGATGAGTACCCCCCCTGGGACGATCGAATGGGAATGATGACATCGCGCATCCCCATTCGAGAGTACGAGCGTATCCACGGGTAGGGCTCGTACGGATCGAATGGGAGTGAGCGAAGCGAGCTCCCACGAGAGCGGCCGCATCCCTGGTTCTGCCAGGCCGAGCGGGGATGACGGAGAAGCAGAGTCCCTGAAGGTGCGACCATGGGTGAGGTCGCGGCTTCCCTGGGTGCCGACCTAGACGTGATCGTCGTCGGGGTCTGATCTACGTTTCCGCGACCGGTCGTCTGGGTTCGGCCCCTGTCGCCGGGCCGGCACGCCCTTTATCTTCTCTTCTTCGCTTGGCACGCGCGATGTCCGAGCCGGTTGCCATCCCAGACGCCCAGGCGCACCTGATCGACACCCAAGGGTTCGGCATGGACCAGTACTGCGGCGTCTTCGCCCTGCAAGCCGACGAGGGGGTCGCGCTCGTCGAGACCGGTCCAAGCAGCACCGTCGATGCGGTCCTCGACGGTCTCGACCACCTCGGCATCGCCCCCTCGGACATCACCCACCTGCTCCCGACCCACATCCACCTGGACCACGGCGGCGCGCTCTGGCGGTTCCTAGAGCTCTGCCCCGAGGCCACCGCCTACGTCCACGAGGTCGGCGTGCCCTACATCACCGACCAGGGCAAGGTCGACAAGCTGCTGGCCTCGGTCAAGCGGGCCGTCGGTGAGAGCCGGTTCCCTCAGTACGGCACCTTCGAGGCCATCGATCCCGACCGGGTCGTCGAGGTCTCGGGTGGCGAGAAGATCACCGCCGCCGGACGGACCCTGGAGCTGTTGGACGCACCGGGCCACGCGCCCCACCAGTACATCGTCCACGACCCGGCGCACAGCATCGTCTACGCCGGCGACGCCCTGGGCATCAAGACCCCCGAGGGACCCCTGCTCCAGACCAGTCCTCCACCGGCCTTCGACCTGGAGGCCTGGCGATCGACCCTGGACACGGTCGAGGGCTTGGAGGTAGGTCGGGCAGCGCTGACCCACTACGGCTGGGTCGATGCCGACGACCACGTCTCCCGGTTCCGGGACCAGCTCGAGGCCTGGGTCGAGGAGATCACCCCGTTCCAGGAGCGCGGAGCTGATCTGGAGACGACCATCGAGCACCTGGCCGAGGAGCACACCGAGGGTCTGACCGTCTACGACGAGGACACCTGGTACGAGGAGCTCCGGATGAACACCACCGGCGTCTGGCTCTGGCTCAAGCGTCAAGGGTAGACGCCCGTCAGTGCGCCGCCGCCGGCAGGCTCAGCCCCGTCTGCGGGCCCTGACCAGGGCAGCCCCGACCAAGGCCACGGCCACCGCCGGTAGCCAGGGGACCGGGGAGGCGTTCTCCTCCTCGGCCTCGGCGGTCTCCGGGCTGATGATCTCCTCGCTCTCGATCACGGCCTGGGCGAAGGCCCGCACCCGGGTCAACCTCGATATCTGTGATTCGGAGCTGTCGGGTCCAAGCTCGACGTCGGTCTGCTCGAGGGCAGCCAAGGCCAACGGCGAGCCAGCCGTGGCCCAGGGTAGGAGCCGCTCCTGGTCGGAGGCTAGGCCTTCGGCCAGGAACCGGGCCGGCTGCTCCCCGGGGTTGGCCTTGAGGATCCGGAGGGCCTCCTGGCCATGGAGCTCCCGCATGGCGGTCAACACCAGGCCGGCCCTGAGCACGGCGTTGTCCTCGGTCACGTTGGCCCGCGGGAGGTGCTGGAGGTTCCGGGTCGCCTCAGAGGCCCCGGCCTCCAGGGCGGCCACGGTCTCAAGCCGGTCCAGGATGACCGGGTCCTCGGCTGCTGGCCCGTCGACATGCTGGGCCAACCCGACGATGGCAGCGCCGACGGTGACCTCGGTGGCACCACCGACGGCCAGGGCCAGGTGCGCGCGTAGGGCCGCTTCCTGGAGCCGGTCGTCATTGAAGATCGACCGGATGGGTAGCTCGGCATGTCGGCTGAGGTGGAACTCCCCCTGGCCCACCCAGTAAGCTCCCCACAAGCCGGTCTCGGCACCTCGCAGCGACAGGTTGGCCGGATCGAGACCATTGACCAGCGTACGGGAAGCCTCGACCGTCGCCTGCCCGTCGACCAGGAACCGCTCGGTCACGTTGGAGAGGATCTCTCGGCCCTGGCTGGCAGAGACCTCGGAGAGCTCCTCGACCAAGTGCCCATGAGCGTGCTCGATACGGAACGTCACGTAACGCTCGAGGGCCTCGGAGACGCGGCCGCGGTCGAGAGCCGCTTCCGCTTCCTCGAGCTGCTCTTCAGCCTCGGGGGTGGACGGTTCGGCAGGCCATGCGTCCTCCTCGGCGGCGGCCAGCAGCTCGTCGGCCAGCGCGCGGACCTCGTCGGGGTAGTCCCCGGGCAGGGCCTTCTCCTCTGGTTGGCCAAGGGCCGGCGAGGGGATGGAGACGAGGAGCACCAGGGCCAAGGCAAGGCCGCGGTTCATCGTGATCCCCTCCTCCGGCGGACACCGATCAGGGCAGCCGCAACGAGCCCGATCACGACCAACCCACCAGCCGGCCCGGGGGCATCCTGGGTCTCGGCGCCGGCGATCTGCGGTGTTCCGGTGACCTCGACGGGCAAGGACACGGTGCGCGTGATCGCCCCGTCCTGGGGTTGGGCCGTGAGGGTCAGGGCCGTCGCCGTGGGTAGGGCGTCCTCTGGGACCGAGACGGTGATATCGAACGCCACCTGGCTATCCGACGGGACGATCAACGGGGTCTCCGTGGAGAGCCAACCGGGGTGCAGGCCGCCGGGCATCAGACGGACCCGCTCGGGTTCGTTGCCGTCGTTGATCAGAAGCGCGGTCACGGTCCCTGACTCGCCTGGCCCTACTCGAAGGGGGAGCTCGCCATCCTGGATCTCGAGAGAGATGTCCCGGACCCTCGGTTCGATGATCGGCACGTGGTACTGATCGTCCGAGGGGAACGAGGCCTCGCCGGCCCCGGAGCTGACGTGGAACCGGTAGGTCACATCGCCCCGTGCCTCGGAGGGCACGTCCAAGCTCACGCTGACCCTGTCACCGACCACCCGGGCCGGGACCTCTTGGGCCCGGGCCCCGACGACCGCCTCCACGACCACAGAGACGGGGTCGGTGGCCTGGAGGCTGGCTGCAAGGTCCAACCGGTCGCCGGCCTCGACGCGAGTGGGCGGACGGTGGTCGAGCTCGAGCGCTTGGACCTCGGCGCCGGCTTCCCCGACCTCGAAGGTCCGGTTCCGCTCGACCA
>CAZBKU010000062.1:0-4030 GCA_964492585.1 uncultured Thermoplasmatales archaeon
AACCCCCCGGACCCCCCTGATCCCATGGCCTACACCCTCGACGACACGCCGACCATCGTGGACCGCATCGAGGCCGACCTGGCCACCATCCAGACCACGGTCCGAGACGCCGACCCGGCCCTGCGCTCCCTGGTGCTCACCGGCGCGTTCGCCCGGGGCGAGGGCGCCGTCCTCGACGGTCGACCCCAGAACGACTACGACCTGATCGCCCTGAGAGGCGTGGGCCGGGCAGCCCCCTCCTACCCGGCGATAGCCGACCAGCTCGAGGACGAGCTGGGCCTGCACATCGACCTGGCCCCGGTCCCCACCTGGCGGCTGCGTTGGGTCGACCCGTCGATCTTCTGGTACGAGACCGCCTGCAGGGGGCAGGTCCTCTGGGGTCAGGACCTGCTGGACCGGATCCCCGTCAGCGATCCCGGGGACCTGGCACCCACCGAGGCCCTGCGCCTGCTGGTCAACCGGGCCGCCGGGCTCCTGCTGGCCACGCGACGCTCGGACCCGCATCATCACCGCCAGCAAGCTTCGAAGGCGTTGTTGGCCGCCGCCGACACCCACCTGATGGCCACGGGCACCTTCCCCCCCAGCCAGACCGAACGCTGGCACGCCCTGAACGCCCTTATCGAGGACGATGCCGCGCCCTCGGGCATCGAGCACCATCTGGCCTGGTTCTCCTGGGCCTACCGCTTCAAGGTCGACCCCGGGCAGGCTGTCACCCACGACCCCGAGGCCGCCTGGCAGGCCGCCCGGCAAGCCCTCCTTGAGGCTGTGCCGCGAGCCCTGGCCCACGCGGGCCTGGCCTCCCTGGAGGCCTACCAGGCCACCGACGGCCTGGCCGACCACCTGGTCTACCTCTGGAACGCCCAGGATGTGCCCGGGGCCCGGCGGCTTGCCGCCAACCCCACCGGTCGGGTCCGCGCGGCCACCCTGCGTCTGCTCCAGGCCTGCCCCGATGGCACCATCCGCCCGGGGGTCGCCCGGGACTGCCTGGGGGACCTGGCCGACGTCGACGACCGGCCCCTCGAGGCCCTAGACGCCTTGCGCGACGCGACCCTCCAGTAACACGCGCCTCGGACCATCCACCGCGGGCCAAGCAAGCAGGCGCGCCGGGCCGTCAGGGATCCCTCTCGACGATGACGGCCAGCCTAGGTGCTCTCCGAGGTCCTCTGGGCTCCCTGCGGTCTCCCTGGTTGGCCTTGGCCCGCGTCGCCATCGTATGCTTTTAGGTCCGGACCCACTTCCGGGCTCCAGTGTTCACGAAGGTCCTGATCGCCAACCGTGGCGAGATCGCCATCCGGGTCATCAAGGCCTGCCGGGAGCTCGGCATCGGCACGGTCGCTGTCTACAGCGATGCCGACCGCGACGGCCTGTTCGTCGACCTGGCCGACGAGGCCATCCACATCGGCGGGACCGCACCCGGCGACTCCTACCTGCGCCAGGATCGCATCATCGAGGCCGCCGAACAGACCGGCGCCGAGGCCATCCACCCCGGGTACGGGTTCCTCTCCGAGAACCCCAGCTTCAGCCGGGCGGTCACCGACGCCGGGCTCGTGTTCGTCGGACCCACCGGCGACAGCATGGAGTCCTTGGGGGACAAGGTCCAGGCCCGGGAGACCGCCGAGGAGGTCGGCGTGCCCGTCAGCCCGGGCAGCGACGGTCCCGTCGGCGACGAGAAGATCGCCACCAAGGTCGCCGGCGACATCGGCTACCCGGTCCTGCTCAAGGCCGCGGCTGGCGGGGGCGGCATGGGGATGCGCCTGGTGGAGGCCGAGGACGAGCTGGGCCCGGCCTTCAAGGACGCCAGCCAGCAAGCCGAGAGCGCCTTCGGCGACGGGCGCCTGTTCATCGAGAAGTTCCACCTCCATCCCCGGCACATCGAGATCCAGCTCCTCGGCACGCCAGAGGGTGCCATCCACCTGGGTGAGCGCGAGTGCAGCATCCAGCGCCGCTACCAGAAGCTCATCGAGGAAGCCCCGAGCCCGGCCGTCGACGCCGAGCTCCGCGAGGAGATCGGCCAGGCCGCGGTCACCATGGCCGAGGCAGTGGGCTACCGGAACGCCGGTACCGCAGAGTTCCTGCTGACCGACGAGGGCTTCTACTTCAACGAGCTCAACGCCCGGCTCCAGGTGGAACACCCGGTCACCGAGCTGGTCACCGGCGTCGACCTGGTCAAGAGCCAGCTGAAGATCGCCGCCGGCGACCCCATCGATGTGACCCAGAACAGCGTCGAGATGCGCGGGCACGCCATCGAGTGCCGGATCAACGCCGAGGACCCGCTCAAGGGCTTTGCCCCCCACCCCGGCACCCTGACCGCTTACCAGGAGCCCAAGGGCCCCTTCGTACGGGTCGATAGCGGCATGGAGCCCGGCAGCCAGGTCCGCGGCGAGTACGACAGCCTGATCGCCAAGCTCATCGTCTGGGGCCGGGACCGCGATGAGGCCCGCCACCGCACCACGGCTGCCCTGCGCGACTTCCACGTGGACGGGGTCAAGACCGTGATCCCGCTCCACCTGGCCATCATGCAGGAGGACCGCTTCGTGCGTGGGGAGCTGTCGACCACCTACCTCGACGACGTGGCCGTGCTCGACACCGTGCGCGGGGCCGCCGAGGACGAGCGTCGCAAGGCCTACGGCCGGATCGCCGCGATCGCTGCGGCCCTGGAGCATACCGGTGGCCTGTTCGCCGTGGCCAGCCAGCGACCCGTGGAACCCGGCACGCCGGCCCCCTGGGTCCAGGAGGGTCGGCGATGAAGGTCGACCTGGTCGTCGGCGGCCGCGAGCACACCGTCGAGATCGAGCCCGGGACCGACGAGGACGAGTACCGGGTGATGGTCGACGGCGAGCCCTTCGACATCCACGTCGGCCGGAGCGAGGAACCGGGGGCCACGCTCTGCAAGCTGAACGGGAGCGAGCACCACGTCCGGCGCCAGGGCCGGGTCCTCTACGTCGACGACGAGCGCGTCGACGTGGCCGTGCGCCACCTGGCCCAAGCCCGGGCCGGCGGCGGCCTGGGCGCCGGCGGCGAGGTCTTCCCGCCCATGCCCGGCCGGGTCCTCGAGATCCTGGTCCAGGAGGGCGACGAGGTCGAGACCGGCCAGACCCTCCTGGTGCTCGAGGCCATGAAGATGCAGAACGAGATCAAGGCCGAGGGCCCCGGCGTGGTCAAGGAGATCCCCGTGGCCGAGGACGAGACCGTCGAGGCCAGCGACGTGCTGATGGTCGTCGAACCGGCCTGACCCTTGCTGGCCCGGTCGCCGGCCCCGATCACTGCTCGTCCTGGATCTCGCAGCGCAGCGCCCAGAGGACCGAGAGGTACTCGCAGGGCATCTGCTCGCCATCCTCGAGCTCCAGGCCCTCCTCGGTCCGACACCACCGACCCACGGTGGTGTGCGAGACGTCCACACCGAGATGCCGGGACAAGGCCGACGCCAAGAGCCGGTAGGGGGCCTCTGTCTCGGCCCGGGCGCGGCGGACGGCGGCCTTGAGCTCCGGCGTGGGACCCTCGGTCTCGACACCGGGCACGAACCCGTGCTTGCACGACGTGCATCGGAAGGCCCGTTGCGGTGTCCCGTCGACCTCGCGGACCTCGTCGGCGACCACGTCGGCCTCCTGCTCGCACTCGGGGCAGGGAGGTGCGTCCAGGCTCCGGGGTCGACCGACGCGTCCCATGGTCGTCCCATGGCTCTCCCGCTTTATGGGGGTTGTGCGCTCCGGGCGGACCCTCTACCTTTTAAGGGGGTTGCGCAGCATCCCCTATCGAGGGGGTTGGTCCGATGGGCCCCGATGTCAAGGATCTGGCCAGGCTTCGCATCATGAACCAGCTGGGTGAAGAGATCGGACGGGCCGTCTCCGAGCTCTACACGCAGGTGGCCGACGACCCAGGCCAAGGCTTCCACTTCCCCACCGGGGCCCAGGCCGCCCTGGCCGTCGGGTACGACACGGCCGACCTGGCCCACGTGCCAGACGAGGTCCTCGACCGCTTCGCCGGCGTAGGCACCCCCCTCGACCGTGTCAGCCTCCAGGAGGGCGACGCG
>CAZBKU010000062.1:4040-12390 GCA_964492585.1 uncultured Thermoplasmatales archaeon
GCGGGGACCGACCTGTTCATCGCCGCTGCCCGGCTCGGGGGGACCGGACGCGTGGTGGGTCTCGAGCTGACCGACCCCATGGCCCAGCAAGCCCACCGGGCCCTGGACCAGGCCGGGATCGACAACGGCACGGTCCACCAGGCCCGCGCACCCCGCTTCCCCGTGGACGGACCCTTCGACGTGGTCACCTCCAACGGTGTGCTCAACCTCATCCCGGAGAAGGAACGCACCCTCTCCCGGATCCACGAGACCCTGGCACCCGGCGGGAGCCTGACCCTGGCCGACATCGCGCTGACCCACCCGCCATCGACCGCCTGCTTGATGGACACCGAGCTCTGGGCCGAGTGCCTGGTCGGCGCCTACACCGAGGAGGCCTACCTCGAAGCCCTGGAGGATGCCGGGTTCGTGGACATCGAGGTCCACGACCGACGGGACTACTTCCGCGACAGTCCCTCCGAGAAGACCCGTGAGACCGCCGAGGACCTGGGCGCCTTCGCCTGGGAGCTCACCGCCCGGCGACGCTGAGCGCCCGCCGTCGATCCTGCCGAGGGACCCCACACCGCCAGTTGGGTACCACCGTCCACCCACCTCCGCGACCCGGAAGGTTGAAGGGATCGACGCCGGACGGTCCAGGTCCCAAACGGTCTTGGGTTGGCCACGGCGCGGACCACGACCCGTAGGTTCAGGGATACTGGCTGGGCGGGGTTCCAGGCTCCCAACGCCCAAGGTTTCCCCCTCCCGGTCTTCCATGCTCTGAGCGTTGAAGGGTTCCTACCCCGCGGTTTCCAGTGTCAGGGGGTCTATCGTGGAAGGCCGAGTATCCCTCCCCATGGGTCAAACAACCCAACGCCCACGGCTGGACGCCGAGGGCATCACCGCGGAGATCCAAGCCATGTACACGGACGTCGCCGACGAGGTCCCCGACGACCTGCACTTCCCGGTGGGTCGCAAGGCCGCCCGAGCCGTCGGTTACCCGGCCGAGGAGCTGGCCGGTCTGCCCGAGCAGGCCGTGGAGAGCTTCGCCGGCGTCGGCTACCCCTTCCAGATCGACGCGATCGAGGCCGGCGACACGGTGCTCGACATCGGTTCCGGGTCGGGCACCGACCTCCTGATCGCCGCCGACCGGGTGGGATCCCAGGGCCGGGCCTTCGGGCTCGAGCTCACCCCGGCCATGAGCACCAAGTGCCTGGCCACGCTCGAGACCGCCGGGGCCCACCAGGCCTTCGTCCTCCAGGGCGATGCCGGAGACGGCCTGCCCTTCCCCGATGGAAGCCTGGATGTCGTCACCTCCAACGGGGTCCTCAACCTGGTCGTGGACAAGCCCAAGGCCTTCGAGGAGGTCCACCGGGTCCTCAAGCCCGGCGGCACCCTCCAGCTGGCCGACATCGTCGTCAACGTCCCGATCCCCGACGAGGCCCGGGGCGACGGCGAGCTGTGGGCCGCCTGCATCGCCGGTGCGGCCCTCCAGGACGACTACCTGGGGGCGATCCGAGCGGCAGGGTTCGAGACCGTCGAGGTCGTCGACCGGCTGGACTACTTCGCCAACGCGCCCCGGGAGGACGCCCGGGAGACCGCCGCCCACTACGAGGCCGAGGCTCTCATCCTCGCCGCAAGGAGGTAGATCCCGATGAGCCTAGCTGAAAGCTCCGCGGCCGATGCGGTCGAGCAAGCCACCGGGCGTCGCAAGGGGTCCCTGCTCATGGCGCTGGCGGGCCTGGCGTTCGTCGGGTACGGGCTCGTCTTCCTGGCCCTGAACTTCCTCGGGTCCGGGTTCGAGCTGGGCGTCAGCACGCTGGCCGGCCACGCGCCGGGGGACCTGGACCCGACGGTGGCCTACTACATCAGCCACCTGCACGTGGCCACGGCCGCGTTCATCATCTCCACCGGCATCGCTGTGGCCTCCCTGTCCTGGTACGGGGTCCGCCAGGGGATGACCTGGGCCTGGACGACCGCCGTGGCCGCCGCCGTGATCGGCCTGGCCATCGCTCTGCCGATGCACTACACCGGCGGGTTCGCCCACGACTGGATCACCCACCTGGGCCCGATCTACCTGGCCACGGTCATCTTCGTGGCCGGGGCCCTGTGGTCGCTGCAGGCGTTGCAGACCCCATAGACCCCCGAAGGCGACGCCGCGCTGGCGAGCTCAGCGGTCAACCCGAACAGGCCGCCGCACGGATCGGAGATCCGTGCTAGGCGCAGACGAACCGGCCGGTTGCCGGTTCGTCTAGCGCCGGCCACCAGGACCAGCACGGGCCTTGCAGGCCCGTACAGCTCGCAAGGCCGTAGGCCTTGCTCGGGGCCGCCACCGGCTGTGTCGCGCTGCATCGACAGGGCCTACGGCCCTGCCTGCTTCGCGCTCCGTGCCGGTTCCCTTAGCACCCGCTTCCCGGGTCCCTCGGTGTCCCCCTGCTGGTCGGCGCGGACTTACGCAGAACTAGTCCGGCGGTCTTGGCGTCGGTCCAGCCCAGGGACCGGTAGCGGGTCACCGACCGGTCCCGGGCGGGGTCGGTTCAGCCCTGAGCTTCCTCGAACTGCTCCATCGTCGCCGTCGGCGGCGTGAAGTAGTCCCCTTGAGCCGGCTGGGTGGTGAAGACCCGGAGGACGCTGGCCTCGCCCGTGTCGATCATCACCGGGTCGTTGACGGCCGGCGGGAGGTAGTCCATGCCGGTCTGGCTGACGACCAGCTCCAGGCCGTGCCCGGCGGGCAGGACCGCGTCCAGGGCGAAGAACTCCATCTGGGCCACGATCGGCTGGCCGGGGACCACGGGCTGCATCTGGTTGCCGCCATCGTGGAAGCGGAGGTCCATGACCGCGTGGCCCAGGTGCAGGCCGGTGTCGGCGTCGCGCAGCTCGGCGAAGAGCTGGCCGCCGGGACCGGTCGGTGTCACCTGGACGTGGAAGTGCTGGGTCCCGGTGAGCAGGGTGTCGTTGGTCTCCGACAGGGGCCCCCACTCGAAGGTGGCGGTGGTCTCGGGTCCGACGCCCAGGAAGCCGGCGCCACCGATGGCGTTGGCGGCATCCGAGGTCCCGGTGCTGTCTCCGAGGGTCAGCTCGACGGCATGCCGGTCGGCCGGCGGGTAGGTCTCCTCGACACGCCACTGGCCCTGGTTGTCCTGGACCTCGACGTGGAGGTCGGGCTGGGCGCCTGTCCCCTTGAGGTAGTGGTCGAACCACTCGGTGAGATCCTGGGCCCAGTCGTAGCGGACCGTGCTGGGCCAGGCTTCCTGGCCGTAGCCCTCGTCCAGGTCGGCGTGGTCGGAGACACGGTCGGGGTAGGCGTGGTCCCACTGGCCGTAGAGGCCCTTGATCTCCAGGCCGGCGTCCTCGACCATCTGGTGGGTCGGGACGGCCATGTGCGGGTCCACGTTCCAGTCCTGCAGGCCCTGGATCAGGTAGACGCTGCCGTCGTAGTTCTCCAGCGCTCGGTCCAGGAAGTAGCGCTCCTGCCAGTAGTCGTTGACTTCGGGGGCCACGTGGTCACCGGTGGCGTACGCCCCGGCGCCCTGGGCCGGTCCGGCCAGGTAGTCCTTGCAGAGGGTATGGGCATCGCCGCTGTCCGGCTCGTTCACGCCAGGCGTGCCGAAGAGGCCGGCGTCGACGGTGTCGATGCCGAAGGTTCCGTAGACGCCGTTGTGCATGATCGGGCCGCGGAACTCGGCGCTGCCGTTGCGCCACATGAGCTCGTGCATGCCGATGAGGCCCGAGATGGGGACGATCGTCTCGAGGTGGGGGTTGCCGAAGGTGGCCGCCTCCCAGGGGGTGGACCCGTCGTAGGACCGGCCGATCATGCCGACGTTCCCGTTGGACCAGGCCGCTTCACCCAGGAAGGTGACCGCTGCGTCGATCCCCAGCTGCTCGCTTTGACCCATCAGGTCCATGCAGTGGTTGGATTGACCGCTGCCGAAGACGCTGACCTGGGCCACGGCGTAACCCTGGGGCACGAACTCGCTGATCAGGAACTCGCCCAGGCGACCGCTGTCCCGCTGGTCGGCCGGGACGTCACCATCGCCGTAGTACGGGCCTACGTCAGCGATGACGGGGACCTGGCAGGCAGGGTCGATCTCGTCGCTCTCCCAGTCGCAGCCCTCGATGTCCGGCAGGAAGAGGCCCATGTGGACCTGGGCATCGCCGGTGACCGCTGCCCCGCCCTCCTCGGCGGGGAGGTCGACGGGCACGTTGATGCTCAAGGGCTCCAGGATGTCGAAGCTCCCGGGCTCGAGCACGTGGCTCCACGTTCCGGTCGTGTTGAACGGGAGCTGGGCCCGTTCGTGGACGGACGTGGTCGAGCTCAGGTTCTCGGCGGTCGGATCGTCGGACTCCAAGTCGGAAAGGGGGCTTCCGTCGCCGATGCAGCCGCTGATGGCCAGGGATAGCACGGCGAGGAGCGCGAGACGAGCGTCCATGCGCCTGAGCCGACGAGCTAGCTTAAGACCGTTGTGGCCCCCCGCTTGTCAGGGACACCGCCCAGGACCGTGTCTTCCGGGGCTCAGGCCGGGTCAAAGGCCCTCTGCAAGGTACCCCTTGAGCATCTCGGCCTGCCAGATCATCACCGCGGCCAGGGCCAGCAGGACCCCGGTGCCCAGGAAAGCCCCCCCGACATCGAAGGCGAACACGATAGCGTCGATGGTCAACACGACCGCCGAGCCGACCACGACCCCGCGGTGCTTGAGCCCGATGCCGGCGGTCAGGACCAAGGCCATGACGCCGCCTAGGGCCAGCTCCACGTTCACGCTGTCGTCGATGTCCATGCTCTCGAAGAACACCGGCAGCAGGCTGATGGCTAGGGCCGCGACGGCCAGGGCCATGTGCGCCACGCCGTCCTCCTCGCGCATCAGCCGGTCGACCAGGACCACCCCGATGCCCATGGCGGCCACGAGACCGGACCAGATCCACGCCGCTTGGGCCTCGTCTGCCACCAGCTCGAAGGTGCCGGCTCCGCTGGCCACCGCGTAGGCCACCACGGCGAACGTCGGCACGAACCGGGAGCCCCGCTGCCAGACGATCAAGCCGGCGGCCGCTGCCATGGTCGTCCACATCCCGAGCTCGAAGCTGGCATCGATGACCGAGGCGGCCATGGGGATCACGCTGGCCGCCAGGCAGGCCTGGGCGAGCAAGGAGCGGGAGGGCAGGGTGAGCTCGAGCAGGACGCCGATGCTGAGCAGGGCCAGGCCCGTCACGAGCAGGGGCCACCGGGGCTCGGCCGGATCCAGGCCCACCAGGACGAAGGCCAACGCTGCAGCGCCCAACAGGGCCCCAGCGGTCCCGTAGAGCAGGTGGCTGGCCCATCCCTGGCTGTCCTCGTCCTCCCGGGGTTGGGCTTGGACGTCGTACCGATCGAGTAGTTGTTGGGCCTGGTCCTCGGTGACGATGTCCTCTTCCACCCAGGCAGGCGCTTCCTCGGCCAGGCGATCACGGAACCGATCGGCCATCGTGCCTGGACGGCGCTAACGCTCACTTAGGCTCTTCCCCCGACCCGGTGAAGGGTCCCGGTGGTCGATGAGGACGATCGCCGAACCCTCGGGCGGCCCGGGTCCGACGATCGGTGGTCACATGGCTCAGCTTGCCCCAGATGGGCCCGTCCGCGTCGGGGCCAGGGGACCGTATCCCGGGACCGGCTCAGTAGAGCCGGACGGTCTCCAGGTTGTAGGGGACCTGGGTCCGTATCCGGAACTTCTTGTGGAGGGAGCTGGCCAGGTCCAGGCTCCTCGACTCCTCGCCGTGGTTCATCAGGATCTTGTTGGGCCTGGGGTTCATCTGAGCGACGTAGTCGACCAGTTGCTTGCGGTCGCTGTGACCGGAGAACCCGTCGACGGTCTCGGCCTGCATCTCCATCTTGATCGTCTTGGCTCGACCACCCTCGGACACCGGGATCTCCCGCCGTCCTCGCTGGAGCTTGTTGCCCAGGGTGCCGGAGGCCTGGAACCCGACGAACACCAACGTGCTCTTCGGGTCCGGGGCCCAGGATCGAAGGTACTCCAGGACGGGGCCGCCGGAGACCATGCCGCTGGTGGCCAGCACGATGCACGGCTCGTCACCGTCGACGATCTCTTCCCGCTTCTCCCAAGAGTCGACCCGGATGAACCGTTCCGAGAGCAGCGGGTTCTCGTCCTGGTGGAAGATCTTGTTCATCAACTTGTTATTGAGGAACTCTGGGTAGGCCGTGTGGATCGCCGTGGCCTCCCAGATCATGCCATCGAGGTAGATCGGGACCTCGGGGATGTTGCCCCGTTCCATGTGCTCCTCGATGACCAGCATGACCTCCTGGGACCGGCCGACGGCGAAGACGGGCACGACCAGGCGCCCACCCCGTTGGAGGGTGTCGTTGGCGATGTCACAGATCTCCTGGCTGGCTTTCTGGCGTGGCGGCTGGTGGTTGTTGGAGCCGCCGTAGGTGGACTCCATGACCAGGGTCTCGACCCGCGGGAAGTCGTTGACCGCGGCGTTGTACAGCCAGGATTTCTCGTACTTGATGTCACCGGAGTAGAGGATGTTGTGGGTCCCCTCCCCGATGTGGAAGTGGGCTTGGGCTGACCCGAGGATGTGCCCGGCGTTGTGGAACGTCAGCTTGATGTCCGGCGCGATGTCGGTGGTGTCGCCGTAGTCCAGGGTGATGGTGTGGAGCACCTGGCGGCGAACGTTGTCGCTGTCGAAGGGCACCGGCCGACCCTCCATGTTGCCGACCTTGATCGAGTCCAGCTGGAGGAGCGCGGCCAGGTCACGGGTAGGCCCCGTGGCGTAGATCGGCCCCTCGTACCCGTACTTGTACAGGACCGGCATCAGGCCGGAGTGGTCCAGGTGGGCGTGGGTCAGGACGACGGCGTCCAAGGTGTCCAGGGGCCAGGCCTCGGGCATGTGGATGTAGGGCGAGATGTCGCTGCCCTCTTGGCCCGGGTTGACCCCACAATCGATCATGACCTTGGACTCGCTGGTCTGGAGCAGGTGGCAGGACCGGCCGACCTCGCGGTAACCGCCGAGGCTCGTGGTCCGGATCCACTGCTCCTTCTCGCTGGAGACGCCACGGTTGATCCGGCGGCCGACCTTGCGCAGGAAGTCCTTGCGCTCGTCAGTGTTGGTCCGGACGAACTGGCGGATATCCTTGAGCGTCTTGGACTCCAGGGGGGGCGTCCGGACGACCTTCGGGGTCCAGCCGATCTTGCGCTTGACCTCGTTGAGGGTCGAGCCCTTCCGGCCGATGACCAGGCCCGGCTTGCGGGCCTCGATGATGACCTCACCGGTGTCCCCTTCGAAATGGATGTCGGTGATCTCAGCATCGTCGGGGACGACCTCTTGGATCGTCTCCTCGGCCTCGGCCTCGTCGGCGAGCACGCTGGGATCGGCACGGACGATCACCCGCTTGCGCAGCTTCTTGGCCAAGCGCCGGACGAGCGAGCCATCCTGGGCGAAGGCCTCGGGCTGCATGGTGTAGATGACGAGCGTGGCCGCTTCGAACTCGATATCGGTCAGCTCGACATCGTCGGGGATCTCCTGCTCGATCTCCTCGCGGACCTCTTTGATGACGTCCTCAAGCCCCATCGCTCAGCTACTCCGTGAGGTTGAGCCTCTCGCGCCGGTCGTCGAGGTCGTCCTCGGACAGGCGCACGAAGCCGTCCTCTTCCGTGATGGTGCACAACGCGATCCCGTCACCGGACGCCGCGTCCCGTTTCATGGCCGCGGTCAGCGCACGGACCGCCAGATCGGCGCCCTCGTCGACGGAGAGCCCGGACTCGAACGCGTCCTCGAGCACACCGTACACGTAGGGGCTGCCGGAACCGGTCGTGATGAACTCATCCGGGATGCTGCCGCCGGCGGCATCCAGGGAATAAACGCTCCCTCCCTCCTCGTCCACGCCCCCGACCAGGAGCTGCACCATGTACGGTGCGAACTTACGCTGGTTCATGAGGTTGGACAGGAGGGTCGAGGCTGCCTTGACCGACATGCCGCGGTCGCGCTTGACCTGGTAGAGCTCGGCCTCGGCCCGCAAGGTGCGGGCAAGCGCCTGAGCGTCACCGACCAAGCCGGCCACGGTCATGCCAAGGTGGTCATCGATCCGGAACAGCTTCTTGGTCGTCTTGTGGGAGATGAGATGGCCCATGGTCGCGCGCATCTCGGTGCCCATCACGACGCCGTCACTGCAGACAAGCCCGACGGTCGTCGTTCCCTTGTTCATTTTCTGCTGCATCGTATCCCTTCAAAAACCGCCCCGCCTCCACCTCGTGTAGAAACTGGGGGAGCCAGTCCTTCAGGATGGGCCGGACGGAGTTCGGCAAAGGCGCATTACAAGTCTCTGTATTTAAGGGTTCCTTGACGTGGATGGCTGAGCGGCGCTATAGGCGGCTGCAGCGGAGAGGAG
>CAZBKU010000063.1:0-12355 GCA_964492585.1 uncultured Thermoplasmatales archaeon
CCGGCTCGGCGTCGGGATGATCGCCCTGCCGGCCGGCATCCTGGGCTCCGGGTTCGTCGCCGAGCTGCAGAGGGAACAGGACCAGGCGGACGCGGTCGAGGAGCAAGCGACCGCGGAGGGGAGCCAGCGGGGGACCTGCCCGCACTGCGGGAAGCCCCTGGACGAGCCACCGCCCCCGTCGGAGGCCAGGTAGGGTGCTGTGGGCTCGCTGGGTGCTGGTCCCGATGGTGGTCGTCGATGCCGGGTGGCTCGTCCTGGATGGGACCAGCGTCCTCTCCGCCGGCCAGCACCTGGCCTGGGCCGCGCCGTTCGCCGACCTCGTGAGCCTGCTCGGCCTGGAACCAGCAAGCTCGGGCATGGGGGCGCTGTTGGTCCTGGGGGGTCTGGCCGGGTGGGGTCTTCTGGGTGCCCACCTGGTCGGCAAGCCGTGGGCATGGACGGGCTTGCTGGTCCTGGCCCTCGCGACCACGCTCCACCTGCCGGTGGGCACGGTGCTGGGCCTCTTGATCGTCCCGCTCTTGGCTGCCGAGAAAGCTCAGACGACGCGGTACGGTCCTTGAGGGGGTCAGCCCCGCCGCGTCTCCAGCTCGGCCAGCACGTCCTCGAGGCCCAGCCCGTGCTTGCGCGCCAGCACGAGCACGTGGTAAAGCAGGTCGGCGATCTCGTGGGCCAACGGATCCTCGCCTTGGCCCTCGGCACGGTCGACGACCTCCTGGGCTTCCTCGAGGACCTTGGCTCCGGCCAGACCCTCTTCGGTGAGCAGTTCGGTCGTCCAGGAGCCCTCGGGCAGGTCCTTGGCCCGCTGGGCGATGATCCCGTCGAGCTCGGCCAGGATCGGCTCGGTGCTGGTCCCCTCGAACGCTCGGTCGGTCCAGCAGGTGGTCGTCCCCGTGTGGCAGGCCACGCCCTCCTGGTGGACCAGGGCCAACAACGTGTCTGCGTCGCAGTCGTGGGCCAGGGCCACCAGGTGCTGGATATGCCCGCTGGTCTCTCCCTTCTGCCAGAGCTCTTGGCGCGAGCGGGACCAGTAGTGCATCCGGCCGGTCTCCAGGGTGGCCTCCAGGGCCGCCTGGTTGACGTAGGCCAGCATCAGGACCCGTCCGGTGCGGGCGTCCTGGGCGATGCACGGTACCAGGCCGCCGCCTTTCTCGAAGTCGATCTCGGCCAGCGGGTCGGGGCTCACGGGGCTGCATACGGGCACGGGCCATAGGGCTTGTTGGTCGCCCGGCTGGCAGCCTCGGCCGCTTCGACGCCCGTGCCAAGGCCTTCTTCAGCCATGGTCGGGCATCGGCCCCCGATGCCCCCGCGCCGGTCGCTGACGCCTGACGGACCGCCGGCCTTCGGGATGGACCTGGCCACGCTCCAGGATCAAGAGATCCTGGGCCTGGACCCCGACCTGGGGGTCACCTGGGTCGGGGCTTGGACCCTGGAGCACGGCTGGGAGGACACCCGCGCCGAGCTGCTCGAGGCCGCCGACCGCGGCGTCGTGCCGGTCATCCAGCTATACTACTGGGGCGACGACATCTCACCCACCGCCCTCGAGGAGGGGGTCGGGTCCGAGCTCCACGGCGCCTGGAAGGACCAGGAAGGCTGGACCAAGCTGGTCCACCAGCTCACCGACCACTTGCACGAGAGCCTCGGTGGCCGCGAGGCGGTGGTCGTGGTCGAGACCGAGTTCAACAAGCAGGGCGTCGAGACGTACGATCCCCTGGACACCTACCTGGCCGAGAAGATCGACCAGGTCCGCGAAGGCTACCCGCCGGCCACCGTGGTGCTCGGGTTCGGCAACTGGGGCCGGCACTGGGACACCTTCTCTCAGGCCGCCGATGCCGCCGACCTCCTTGGGCTCCAGGCTCTGCGTGGTTCCACCCAGGACAGCCTGGAGGCCTACCGGGGTGTGGTCCAGGCGACCGTGGAGGGGACGCAGCGGATCAGCGGGCTCTTCTCCAAGCAGGTGCTGCTCACCGACCTGGCCCTCTCCAGCTACCCCGAGCCCGAGTACCTCGAACGCCAGGCGCTGACCCTGCAGGGCTTCTTCGAGCGCATGGACGAGCTCCGGGACGCCGGCCTGGTCGGCATGATCTACCGCTGCCTGTACGACGATCCCGCCTTCGACACCGACAACCACTACGGGCAGGCCGAGCGGCACTGGGGCCTGGCCAAGCCCGCCGGCAAGCTCCCCAAGCCGTCCCTGGAGGTCTGGGCGCGCGGCGTCGAGGAGGCCCGCCAGGAAGCCTCCCCGTGACCACGGGCAAGCGGCGGCCTGGGCGAGTCGTTCGAACAGGTTTGGAACCACAAGCCGTTCGGTTACCGTGAAAGAACGGCGAAATAGGCCGTCTCATTTCGCCGGTGTAGGGAAGCTGGCCGCGCTGGCCGGGGACCTCACCGAGAGGGATGTATCCGTGGAACGACCGCAGGGACCCATAGCAGGGTCCATCTTGTTGGCAGCCGCGCTCGTGACGACGACCATGGTCGGCCTCACCGCCGGCCCGACCGCCGAGGCCGGGACCGCCGGGTCGATGGGCTTCGGTATGGGGATCAGCGACATCAAAGACCAGGAGAACCGCGGGGTCCCACCTGATTACGCCGTGTTCTGGGTGGGGGCCTGGACCTCCGGGTCCCAGTGGGACGCTGTGGATCGCAACCTCCAGAAGGCCCAAGCCAACGGCGTCACACCGGTCATCCAGTTCTTCTACTGGGGCAACGACATCTCCAGGGACTGCCTGGAGAACGGCTGCTGGTCGGACATCCACCAGACCCACAAATCCAAGGAGGACTGGTGGGACCAGGCCGGCACGCTGGCCTGGCACCTGGACAAGGAGATGGACGGGCAAGAGGCCATCGTCGTCCTCGAGACCGAGTTCAACAAGAACGGGGTGGAGACCTACGAGCCTCTGGACCGCTACCTGCGGGACATGGCCGGCATGTTCCAGGACCAGGCGCCCGGCACCCAGGTGGCCCTGGGGTTCGGCAACTGGGGCCGACATACCTGGGACACCTTCGACCGGGCCGCCCAGGCCTCGGACATGATCAGCCTCCAGGGGTTGCGGGCCAGCACCCAGGACGCCCAGGCCCACTACCGCGACGTGGTGGACGAGACCTTGCGCGGGATCAAGACCGCCGATCGCTTGTTCGACCGGCCGACCCTCCTCACCGACCTCGGCCTGTCGACCTACCCCGAGCCCAAGTACCTCGAGCAGCAGAAGCACGAGCTCTGGGAGCTCTTCGACCGGATGGACGAGCTCCGGGCCGCCGGGCTGACCGGGGTGATCTACCGGGCCTTCTTCGACAACCCGCAGGCCAACACCGACGAGTACTACGGCCAGGCCGAGAAGCACTGGGGCCTGGCCTGGGAGAACAACCGCTCCGTCAAACCGGCCTTCTGGGTCTGGAAGGACGGCGTCCAGGCGGTCCGCGCCGGCGGCGGGTCCGGGAGCGCGGGCGATACCTCCTCCGCCGGGTCCGGGAGCTCGGGAACGCCGGCGCCCTTCCCGATGGAGGCCGAGGCCTTCGAGACGAAGACCGCCGGTGGCCAGGGCTACGGGTACGGGTCCTCGGCCGATCGGTACTGGAACCTCTGGACCGACGGGCAGATCGCCCAAGGGTTCGAGGCCGACCACAGCGGTACCTACGAGATCAAGGTCGACGCCCGCGGCCAGGTCCACGACGGTGAAGCGCCACGCATGTCGGTCCTCATCGACGGGCACAAGCAAGCCCGCCGCGACGTCTGGGTCCAGGACAGTTGGCACACCTACACCGTCGAGACCCACATCGAGCAGGGCTGGCACAAGCTCCAGCTCCGGTTCCTGAACGATGCCTACGACGACCGTGGGGACCGCAACCTGCTGCTGGACCGGGTGACGGTCACACCGGCCGAGTAGACCCGCAGAGCACCACCCGAGGCTTGGTTGGAGGCAAGGTTGAGGAGCTACCAGGACGGTGGGCGGAGACGGCCATGCCCGATGGGCCCACCGCCCCCACGCCCCCGACCTACGCCAGGCCCATCGACGAGGTCCGCCTGGAGCCCAACCCGGGTTTCGAGAAGCTCCAGGATCTGGTCTGCGTCTACCAGGAACGGATCGATCGGCTCGTGGTCGACGGGGTCGAGCACGAGCGGGCTGAGACGTACTGGAGCTGAGAGGGATCGCGGGACCTGAACCACGGAGACACGGAGGCGCGGAGGAGGTGACGCACGGTCTGGGTGGAGGTCGGCGAGGGACCACGCCCTCGCTCGCAACTGGCCTCTGCGGCGCACCTCGTCCATAGCGTCCGGAGCGGGCAGCTGAAGGCCCGATGGCGCCCCTCTCCGTGGTGTCTCCGTGCCTCCGTGGTTCGCCCCTGGGTCCGTCGTCGCCGGGCTCTACGCCAGATCCATGCGCATGTCCAGGCCCTGGTCCTGAAGGTAGGCCTTGGCCTCGGCGACGCTGTAGACCCCGTCGTGGAAGATGCTGGCGGCCAGGGCGGCATCCGCACCGCCGTCCTCGAAGGCCTCCTGGAGGTGGTCCAGGGTCCCGGCACCCCCGCTGGCGATCACGGGCACATCGACAGCCTCGACCACGCGGCGGGTGAGCTCCAGGTCGTAGCCATCCTGGGTCCCGTCGCAGTCCATGCTGGTGAGCAGGATCTCGCCAGCTCCCCGGTCGGCTAGCGCCTGGCACCAGGCCACGGCCTCCTTGTCGGTCTGCTTGGATCCGCCGTGGGTGAAGACGCGCCACTGGGGCTGGCCATCCTCGGTGTCCTCGATCCGGCGGGCATCGATGCTGGCCACGATGCACTGGCTGCCGAACCGCTCGGCGCCGCGCGTGATCAGCTCGGGATCGCGCACGGCGGCCGTGTTGATGCTGACCTTGTCAGCCCCGGCGCGGAGGACCCGGTGGATGTCCTCGACGCTGCCGATCCCGCCGCCGACGGTCAAGGGGATGAACAGCTGCTCGGCGGCGGTCTGCACGATCTCGAGCAAGGTGGCTCGCTCTTCGCGGCTGGCGCTGATATCCAGGAAGACGACCTCGTCGGCCCCCTCGGTCTCGTACCGAGCGGCCAGGGCGGCCGGATCGCCGACATCGCGGAGATCCTTGAACCTGACACCCTTGACCACCCGGCCGTCCTTGACGTCCAGGCAGGGGATGATCCGTTTGGTCAGGGCCACGGCTCAGTCGCTCCTCTCCACCCGGCCCTTGGTCGACTCCAGCCGGTCGCTGGGGGCAAGGGCGTCGTGGAGGCCCATGCCCAAGGCCTTGAGCGCGGCCTCGATGACGTGGTGCGCGTCGTGGCCACGGCGGGCCTCGACGTGCAGCGTGAACCGGGCCTCGAAGGCGATGGTGCGCAGCACGTGGTCCCACAAGGGGGACAGCTCGTCGAGGTCGCTGGCGTAGAAGGGACGATCGCCGGCGTCGAGGACGACCTGGACCAGGGCATCGTCCATGGCCACGGTCCGATCGGCGAACCGCACGATGGTCTCGTCGGCGGCGGCCTGGCCGAGCTGTTGGCCCAACAGGATGGCCGTATCCTCGATGACGTGGTGGGCCAGGTCGCCCTGGCAGGAGAGCGTGCCGCCCAGCCGGGCATACCGGAGCAGGGTCGTGTACAGGTGCTTGGCCATGCCCTGGTCGATGGCCTCGTCGATGCCGCCGTGGTGCTCCCAGGAGAGCTCGACCTGGGGGTCGCTACCGTCCTGGGTCAGGTCCACGGTGACCGAGGTCTCTTGGGTCTCCCGGGTCCCCTTGAGGTGCATAGGTGTCATGCCTCCACAGCCGTCATAGCTTCTTCGAGCCCCAGGTCGCCGGTGTAGAGCGCCGTCCCGATGACCACACCCCAGGCCCCGGCCTCGCGCATGGCTTGGATGTGCTCGAGCGTGCTGATCCCGCCGCTGACGATGACAGGGACGTCGAGCTCGTCGCAGGCTTGGTGGCAGGTGTCGGGGTTGGGGCCGACCATGCGGCCCTCCCGGTCGATGTCGGTGAACAGCACACCGCCGAGGGCCAGGTCGTTCAGGCGGAAGATGCCTTCCTCGAGGGTCAGCTTGAGGCGCTGGGTCCAGCCTTCCACGGCGATGGTGCCCCGTTTGAGCTCCAGGCCGACGACGATCCGACCGGGCCAGGCCTCCACGATGTGGTCCAACCACAGAGGATCGCGCCAGGCCCTGGTGGAGACCACGGCCAGGTTGTCCTCCCCGACGCTGAGGATGTCGCGCAACTGGTTGGTCGTGCGAAGGCCCCCGCCGACGGTGACCGGGACGGGGCTGATCTCGAGGATCTCCTCGATGATGTCCCAGTTGTCCCCCATGTCCAGCGCGTTGCCCAGGTCGATCACGTGCAGGTGCTCGGCG
This sequence comes from uncultured Thermoplasmatales archaeon, assembly GCA_964492585.1. GTDB lineage: Archaea > Thermoplasmatota > SW-10-69-26 > SW-10-69-26 > SW-10-69-26 > CAYXGD01. The sequence continues at coordinate 6,326 of CAZBKU010000063.1, forward strand.
CCCTTCTCCCACCAGGACCGCGCCACGCCCACAGGGTCGTCGTCCTCCCAGATCCTGTGGTCCGGGTTCCCGCCTCTGAGCTGGACGGCCTTCCCGTCGAGCAGGTCGACGGCCGGGATCACCTTCACAGGCGTCCCTCCGTGAGGTCGGTGAAGGCGTCCAACACGAGGCGGCCGGCTTGGCTGCTTTTCTCCGGATGGAACTGGGCGGCGAGCACGTTATCCCTGTGGATGATGGCGGCGAAGCACTCGCCGTAGCTCGTGGTGGAGACCACGCCGGGCGCCTCCGCAGGCAGCGCAAAGGAATGCACGTAATAGACATGCCGGCCGGAGATCGGCGAAAGCGGCCCCTCGTCGGGGCCCTCCAGGCTGTTCCAGCCGATGTGCGGGATGCGGGGATGCTCCAGGCGGTGGACGGGTGCCGGGATGATTCCAAGGCCGCGGCCCTTGCCTTCGACGCTTTGGGTCCCCAACAGTTGCATGCCCAGGCAGATGCCTAGGAGGGGCAGGCCATCGTCGACCGCGTCCAGAAGCTGGTCGCGGACCGGGTCCAGGGCCTCGGCGGCCGGGGCGAAGGCGCCCACGCCCGGGAGCACCAGGCCGTCGGGGTCCCCGATGCCCTGGTCGGCCGGGACCAGGTCGACCGCCAGGCCAGAGCGCTCCAGGGCTTTGGTGAGGCTGTGGATGTTGCCCACGCCGTAGTCGAGCAGGCGGACCGTGGTCATGGGCCTCCATCCTCGAGCACGGTCTCCAGGGCCTCCAGGAAGGCGTCGTTGGTCTCCGGGGGCCCGATGGTGACGCGGATGCAGGCCTCCAGGGCCTCCGAGGAGAACTCACGGACCAGCACGCCTTGGTTGGCCAAGGCGCCCTGGAGACGCTGGCCCGGCCAGGGGGCCTCGATGAGCAGGAAGTTGGTCTCGGAGGGGAACGGGTTGAGGCCCAGGGCCTGGATGCGGTCGGCCACGCGTTGGCGTTCGGCGGTGACGACCTTGGCCAGGGTCTCGACGTGGCTCATCTCGCTGAGGGCCTCCAGGGCGATCTCCTCGGTGATCCGGGGGACCCGGAAGGGACCCCGGACCTTGCGGACCTGGTCGGCCAGTTCGGGGGCCATCAGGGCGTACCCGAACCGGATGCCGGCTAGGCCGGCGTCCTTGGAGAGCGACCGGAGCAGGACGGCGTCGTCGTGCTCGGCGACCAGGTTGCGGGCCGACGGGCGCTGGGTGAAGCTGATGTAGGCCTCGTCCAGGACCAGCAGCCCATCGAAGCCGTCGGCGATGGCCCGGACATCCTCCATGGGGAACGCGTTCCCGGTGGGGTTGTTGGGCCGGCAGATGAACCCGAGGCTGGCCCGGGCATCCCGGTAGGCTTCCACGTCCAGTTGGAACCCGTCGCCCAGCGGGACAGGCACGGGCTCGGCGGCGTTGCACCGGGTCCACAGGGGGATCATGCTGAAGCTGGGCGGGTGGTAGGCCACGCCGTCGCCGGGGTCGGCGAAGGCCCTGATCAAGAGGTCCATGAGGTCGCTGGACCCGTTGGCGGTGACCACGCCCTCGACCGGGTGGTCGTGGCGCTCGGCGATGGCCTGGCACAGGGCATCGGAGTACCCCGACGGGTAACCGCGGACCTGGTCCGGGGTGATGCGGGACAGGGCCCGCTCGATGGCGGGGTTGGGCTCGAAGAGGTTGCTGTTGTCGCTCAGGTTGAGACCCTCCTGCTCGACGGGTTGGTAGGCGGACAAGGGTGCAACGCTCGTGCGGGGTTCGATCGTCATGTTCGGTCCTCCTCGATGGCTCGTGCGTGGCCTTCGAGCCCCTCGACCCGGGCCAGGTGGGCTGCTGCCTCGGCCAGCTCGTCGTCCACGTCGGACAGGGCGGTGACGTGGATCCGCTTGCTGAACGTATCGATGCCCACCCCACTGTAGGCTCGGGCATGCCCGCCGGTGGGCAGGACGTGGCTGGGTCCAGCCACGTAATCGGTCAGCGGCACCCGGGCGTCCTTGCCGAGCACGATGCAGGCCGGCCCCGTGAGCACCTCGGCCAGGTGGGTGGCATCCGGGTGCAACAACAGGCAGTGCTCGGGGGCCAGCTCGTCGAGGAACCGCACGGCGATCTCGACGTCGTCGGCCACCAGGACCGCACCTTGGTCGGCCAGGGCCTGGGCCACGATGTCGGCTCGCGGCAGGTCCTCGAGGCGGTCCTCCACGGCGTCGAGCAGACGAAGCGCGGTAGCCTCTCCCAGGCAGACGGCGATGGGGACGCTGGCCGGGTCGTGCTCGGCCTGGGCGATCAGCTCGGCGGCGGCCACGTGGAGGTTGGCCGACGCATGGGCGAGCACGGCGATCTCGCTGGGGCCGGCGGGCGCGTCGATGCGCACCTGGCCGGCCACCAGTTCCTTGGTGGCTTGCACGTAGGCGTTGCCGGGGCCGACCACCGCGTGGCAGGCCGGCACGCTCTCGGTGCCGTGGGCCAGGGCCACGATGGCCTGGGCCCCGCCGACGGGGACGACGTGCTCGACGCCAAGCTCGTGGCAGGCCGCCAGGACCAGGGGATGGGGGAGACCGCCGGGGCCCGGCGGGCTGGCCACGAGGATCTCCTCGACGCCGGCGGCTTGCGCCGGGACCACGGTCATGGCCACGGTGCTCGGGTAGGCCGCCCGGCCACCGGGCACGTAGATGCCAACGCGATGCAAGGGGACCCGGTGCTCGTGGGCGGTGACCCCGCTGCGGGCGAAGGAGGCCTCGGGGGCTTGGGCCATGGTCCGGTGGTAGGCCTCGAGTTGATCCACGGCGGTCCGGAAGGCGGCCAGGGTCGCCTCGTCGGCCTGATCGTGGGCGGCCTCGAGCGCCCCGGCCGGCACGCGCAGTTGGTCGAGGGCGACCTCGTCGAACCGCTTGGTCAGGTCGACCAGGGCCTTATCGCCACCGCTTGCCACCTGGTCCCGGACCCCGGCGACCGTCTGGCGAACCTCGGCGGTGACCACGCTGGATCGGTCCACGATGCTTTGGCGCGTCTCGGCGGCCAGGTCCTCGATGCGGCCCTCCCAGCGGAGGTCCAAGCTCCCGGTGGTCATGGGATCAGCCTCTCGATGCTCGTCACGAGGATCCCGGTGGCGCCTAGGCTCTTGAGCGCCCGGACGATGCCGAAGACCTCGCCCTCGGGGACCACGGCGTGGATGGCGACCATCTCGTCCTGGTCGAGAAGGTCGAGGACGGTGGGCGCGCTGATGCCCGGAAGCATCTCCCGGACGTTGTCGAGCTGCTCGCGGGGCACGTTGGCCATCAGGTAGCGGCTGCGACGGGCCTCGAGCACGCTCTCCAGGACCCAGGTGAGCTCCTGGAGCCGCTTGCCCTGGATCTCATCCTCCAGGCTCTGCTTGTTGCCGATGAGGTAGGCCTGGGAGTCCAGGATCGTCTCGACCGGGGCCAGGTTGTTCATGGCCATGGTCGAGCCGGTGCTGACCAGGTCGACGACAGCATCGGCCACGCCCAGGTGGGGGGTGATCTCGGTGGCCCCGCTGACCGTGACCAGGTCGATGGGTTTGCCATGCTCCTCGAACCAGGCCTGGGTGACCGTCGGGAAGCTGGTGGCCACGCGCAGCCCGTCGTCGAGCGTGTCGATACCCTTGTAGGGCTGGCTCTCCGGCAGGGCCAGCATCAGCCGGCAGCCCCCGAAACCGAGCGGCAGGAGCTCCTCGACGTCCATGGCGGCCTCGCGGACGCAGTCCAGGCCGGTCATGCCACCGTCGGCGACCCCGTCGGCCACGAACTCAGGGATGTCGTGGGCCCGCGCGAAGATCACCTTCAGGTCGCCCTCGGTGCTGGTCGCCATGAGCTTGCGCTCGTGGTCGAAGTCCAGATGGAACCCGGCGCGCTCGAGCAGATCGGTCGCTGGGTCCGAGAGCCGGCCTTTGTTCGGGAGGGCGAGCTTCAACATGAAGGGGGTCGCCTCGACCATCCCTGTTGGCCGTATTTAGCCGTTCGGTGGGGAGAGTGTCGAGAAACGGGCAATCTCATCCCTCGGCTAGTTCGTTCTCGTGGGTGCTGCGCCAGAAGTACCAGGCGGCCAAGCCCAGGCCGAGCACGGCCAAGAGAGCCAGGCCACCTGCGTCGAGCCAGTCGATGGCCTGTTGGCCGTAGCGGGCCGAGAGCAACCCTTCGGGGATGAACCGCAGGCCCCGGCCCACGGCGGCGGCCAAGATGAACGGCCAGAACCGCATGCGGAACAGGCCACTGGAGACGGTGAAGACCTTGAACGGGATCGGCGTGAACGCGGCGACCAGCACGATCCACTCACCGTGCTCCCGGTACCAACCCTCCACCTTGGTCAGGCGTTCACCGCTGAACTTGCGGTGCACCCAGGGGCTGAACCACTTGCCGATCGCGTACCCGATGGCTCCCCCGACCACGCTGCCAAGGGTCGCGACCAGGCCGAGGAACAGGGCGTAGGCGTAGTCCGGTGGCATGCCCTCGGCAGGCACGGCCAGGACCGGCAGCAGGATGTCCGGCGGGATCGGGCTGAACACGGCCTCGGTGACCGCCAGCCCGAACAGGCCCCATGCACCGTAGGGCCCGAAGGTCGCCTTGGCCCAGGCCACCAGGCCCGCGATCAGCCCCACGCTAGGCCTCCTGGTCCCAGCCGGGACCACCGACGAACCGGCCATCACCCGGCCGGCTGAACAGCTCGCCGTCGCGCAGGACCCAGCGCCCTCGGACCATCATGGCATCGGGGAAGAGGCCCTGGTGGCCCTCGAAAGGGGTCCAGCCGCATCGGCTGTGCAGGTCCTCAGCGTGGATCTCCCTGGGTTGGTCGGGGACGTGGATCCAGCTGGCCCACCGGCCGTCGTCGAAGCTGCCGGCCGGGACGTCGATGACCTTGGCCGGTTGGGTACAGCACGCGTCGATGGCCCGTTCGATGGGCAGTTGGCCGTCCATGGCCAGGGCCAGCATCATCGGGTAGAGGGTCTCGACGCCCGGTAGGCCGCTGGGGGCCTTGTCGAACCCGGCCTCCTTCTCCTCGCGGGTGTGGGGCGCGTGGTCGCTGGCGATGCACCGTAGGTCGCCGGCCACCAACGCTTCCCAAAGGCCCTGGCGGTCGACCTCGTCACGGATCGGCGGGTTGACCTTCCCGTAGGCCCCCAGCTCTTCGACGTCGTCGCTGTTGAGCAGGAGGTGGTGGGGGGTGACCTCGCTGGTGATCCCGTGCCGGCGGCAGATGTCCACCGATTGAGGATCGCTCACGTGGGCGGCGTGCACCCGGGCACCGCAGGCGTGGCCCTCGGCGGCGATGAGGCTGAGCGCCTCGACCTCGGCCTCCCCCGGGCGCGAGCGCAGGTGGCTGGCTGGTTCCCACGGGGCCTGTTCGTCCTGACGGGCATCGGCCAGACGGGCCGGATGCTCGGCGTGGACGGCCATGGGTCGCTTGGTCCCGGCGATGGCGTGGACGGCCTGTTTCCAGGCCTCCTCGTCGGCCAAGAGAAGGTCGCCGGTGGTCGGGCCGGCGTAGAGCTTGTAGCCCGTGGCTCGGTCGCCCAGCTCCACCGCCTGAAGGTCGGGGTCCAGCCCGGCCCAGAGCCCGACGTCGATGATGGCCTTACGCTGGACGAGGGCGGCCTTGGCCTCGTAGGCCTCGACGGTCATGGTCGCCGGATCGGTGTTCGGCATGTCGAGGGCCAGGCCGACGCCGCCGTAGGCCGCGCTCTTGGTGCCGCTGGTCAGGTCCTCCTTCTGCGGGAAGCCGGGCTCGCGGAAGTGGACGTGGAGGTCGATGGCCGCGGGGAACAGGTAGCCCTCGTCGTAGGTCAGATCCGCGGGCTCGTCGCGAGGGTCGACGAACAAGCCCTCTTGGATGCCCAGGCGGATGGGCTCGGGGCCTCGGGAGGTCAGCGTGGTACCCTCGACGACCAGGTCCATGGGGCGGCAAAGCAGCAGCCTCCATTTAGGTCTGACCGGTCGGCTCTCGACATCTGCCCGGCCAGGGGTCGACGACCCTGCCCTGCGAATAGAAAAAGTCCATTGTCTATATGGGGGGACCGG
>CAZBKU010000064.1:0-7868 GCA_964492585.1 uncultured Thermoplasmatales archaeon
GTTGGCCAGGCTTGGCGACCTCCGCAGCGGGACCCAGCCAACGGTGCAAGGCTCCTAAGCTTTACGAGGTCCGCGGCCGGAGGCCGCTTGAGCCATGGGCCGCGACCGGTCGGGTTTCTTCTTTGTGGCGTTCTCTTCGCCCGGCCGGTCGGGAGCGATGGCTCGCTCGAAGGAAAAGTCCGCCGTTGGCCAGGCTTGGCGACCTCCGCAGCGGGACCCAGCCAACGGTGCAAGGCTCCCAAGCTTTGCAAGGGAGCTCGGCAGGCTCGCACAAGGCCCCTTAGCCCTCCTTGCGCCGCGTCCGGTCGGTGATCGGGCGCCACGGTGGCTCGCTGTCGTCCTCCAGCGCCTCGATCTTGAGCCGTTCCCGCTCGCTGGGCGGGGGCCCGCCCGGCGAGCCCAGGGTCATGGAGGCGACCATGTCGGCCTCAAGCTGGCCAAGGTAGCGGGTGGCCAACAGCCAGAGACCTGTGAGCAACAGGGTCCCGGCCCCGGCGATGCTGGCGACCTGTTTGAGGCCGGCTTCGATCTCGGCCATCCCCTCCACGAAGGTGGCCACCCACGCGGCCGCGGTCGCGATCAACCCCAGGTTCAGGAGCACCATGAAGAAGAGGCGGACCTTGAGGGCCCACCGCATCCGGCCCGCTCGATCCTTGAGGACGGACCGGTAGGGATCCTGGAAGACGTCCAGATGTTCCTCGGTGGCCTCGATCAGGTGGGCGTGACGGCCGCCGATGTACCACCGCCACCAGTTGTCGTAGGGGAACATGGGCGACCAACGGCCCTCCCAGCGGATAGGCCCTGCGGGACCAAGCGTGCCAAGGCCTGCCCGGTTCGAGCGCAAAACAGTTAAGAGCGTGAGCCCAACCTCATCGTGTCCCCGGATGGCGTCCATCGAAGAGCAGATCGAGGAGCTGGAAGAGGAGATCTCCAGCACCCCGTACAACAAGGCCACCCAGCACCACATCGGTAAGCTGAAGGCCAAGATCCCCCGGCTAAAGGAGGAGGCTGAGAAGCGACGCCAGCACGCCTCCGGCAGCGGCGGCCAGGGCTACGCCGTCTCCAAGTCCGGCCATGCGACCATCGGCTTGGTGGGCTTCCCAAGCGTGGGCAAGTCCACCTTGCTCAACACGTTGACCAACGCCGAGAGCGAGGTCGGTGCCTACGAGTTCACGACGCTCACCGTCGTGCCGGGCATGATGGAGCACCGGCACGCCAACATCCAGGTCCTCGACCTCCCGGGCCTGATCCACGGGGCCTCCAGCAACAAGGGCCGTGGCAAAGAGGTGATCGCGGTGGCCCGGAACAGCGACCTGGTCCTGATCATCGTCGACCCGTTCAACCCGCACCAGCTCGACGTCATCACCGACGAGCTGTACAAGGCCGGTATCCGGCTCAACGAGGAGCCGCCCAACGTGGCCATCACGAAGCGTGATCGGGGCGGGATCGACGTCCAGTGGACCATCGACCCGACGCACCTCGACGAGGAGATGGTCGAGGATATCGCCCGGGAGTTCGGCGTGTCCAACGCGGCCATCGTCATCCGGGAGGACATCACCTCGGACCAACTGGTCGACGCCTTGGCCAAGAACCGGGTCTACATCCCTGCGATCGTCGCCATCAACAAGGCCGACATCGCCGAGCCCGACATCCTCGAGGAGCGCATCGAGCAGATCGGCACCGAGGGCTGGACCGTGATCCCGATCAGCGCCGACAAGGATCAGAACCTCGACCCGCTCAAGGATGTCCTCTACGAGCACCTGGACCTGATCAGGATCTTCCTGAAACCTCAGGGGAAGGAGGCCGACATGGACGAGCCCCTGGTGGTCCGCCGTGGCTCGACGATCGGGGAGGTCTGCGATCACCTGCACCGGGACATGCGCCGGCGGTTCCGATACGCCATGGTCACCGGTCCATCGAGCAAGTTCCCCGAGCAACGGGTCGGCCTGGACCACGTGATGGAGGACAGGGATGTCTTGACCATCATCACGCGCAAGTGACCTGGCGCGTGGGGTGGGAGCTTAGACCTCGACCCGTTCGACACCCATGGCGTCCAACCGTTCGGCGATCTTCTGCTCGTCGGCCGTGGGGTTGCGCTGGACCACGAACCCCTGGCAACCGGGGATCCCGTCGACGGCCATCTGCAGGGTCTCGTCGGTGATCGGCTCCTTGGTCGCCCAGTTCGGGATGACATGCCCGGGGGAGACCTCGCCGGCGAGGACCAGGTCGTTGAGCTGGGGGCAGTAGTGGCCACCGCCGACCCACAGGACCGGGTCGGCCTCCAGGGGCTCGCTCTCGAGCACGGTGCGGGCTAGGATGCGCCCGGCGTTCTCGTCGTCCCACTCGTCTGGACTAGAGCCGAGCTCCAGGAACACGGTCGGGGCCTCCAGGTAGGGCCCGTGGTGGGTGGCCTCCAGGGTCACCTCGTACCCCTCGGGCTCCTGGTCGGCGAGCGTCTGCAGCATGCCGCCCATCAACCGGGGCCGGGTCGGGACCACGGTGCCTTCACGGCCGCCGTAGGGTGCCTGGTTCCAGTTGCCGATCGGGTGGACCGAGAGCGAGGGTCTACCGCTGGCCGCCTTGTGCCGGGAGAGGAAGACCACGGCCTCGGGCTCCACGAGAGAAGGCGGCAGCTGCTCGTGGAGGTTCTCGTGGGTGATGTGCATCTCCTCGATCGTGATCATCCGCAGGTCGCCGTGGGCTAGGATCCGGCGGCCGGCGAACAGGCCCATCTCCTTCCAGTCCACGAGCTCGCGCAGGCGGTCGGCGATGTTCACCGAGGCGTTGTCCGCCAGGCACTCGACCAGCAGTCGCATCGGCGGCCCAACCAGGGGCCGGGCCATCAACCTACCGGGCCTCACGCCTGCCGGTCGGGCCGGGCAGGGGTTCAGGGTTCCGGGCCCTGGCGCAGCGCCCGCCAGCCGTGGGCCAGGGTCTCGGAGACCTGGGCCTCGGCGGCCAGGCTCCCAACCAACCCCTCAAGGCCCTCGTCGGTCAAGGCCTCGGCGGCGCGCTCCCTCAGGCCCTGGGCTCGGTCGAGGTGGCCGCTGGCCTCCTGGGGACGGTCCTCGGCCAGGTCGCTGCCGGCCAACCGCAAGGCTCCCTCGAGAGCGGCCCGGTGACCCACGTGCCAGGGCGCCTGGGCATGCTCGAAGTCGCCGAGCTCCACGGCCTCCTCGTAGGCCGGGCGTGCCGCGTCCAGATCCCCCTGAGCCTCGTGGTAGCTGCCCAGCGCCAGGCTGGCCCGGGCGGCCTCCCGACGGCAGACCTCCTCTCCGTCCTCAAGGGGGCCTCGGCCCATCTCGACGGCCCGTCGCCAGGCGGCCACGGCCGCCTCGTCCTCGCCGACCTCGGCTCTGGCGTGACCCAGGAGGACGAGGAGCATGCTCTCGAGATCCGGGAACCCTGCCTCGTGGTCGCCGGCCAGGGCCAGGCCTCGTTCGTTGGCGGCGATCGCCCCCTGGTCGTCCCCGGTCGCCCTGGCCAACCGGGCAAGGTCCAGGCAGACCCAGGCCGCCGTGGCCAGGCCGTGGTCCCCGCCGGCCCGGGCGCCCAGGTCGATGGCTTCCTGGTAGGCGGCCTTGGCCTTCTCCATCTTCCCGTCGCGGGCGTGGAGGTCGGCTTGGGTCCAGAGCGCATCGGCGGCGATCCGCAAGCTCCGGGGCGTGCCAGCTTGCGTGCCCAGGGCCTTGGCCTTCGTCCGCCAGGACATGGCCTCTTGCTCGGTGGGGGCCTGGCTGGCCAGGCGTGCAGCGATCTCGGTGGCGATCTCATCGCCTCGGTCGGTGCCAAGAGCTTCGGCCTGCTCGAAGGCTTCCTCCCAGAGATCGTAGGCGGCCTGCTCCTCGCCCTCGGCGTGCCGGGTCAGCGCCTCATCGAGCAGTGCCTCCAGGTCCTCGGGCAGGTCCTCGTCGGTGCCGGTGTCCCCGTCCACGGACCTTCCAGGCGCGTCGCCATCAAAGACCCTTGCACAAGGGACCCCGCCGGGTTTTAGGTGGCCACCGGCATGGCAGGCCGTGGTCGACCCTCCCAAGGATCCCGACACGAGCCTGGAGCTCCCCGCTGACGAGATGCGAGCCATGATCGACGCCGCCATGGACCGGATCATCGACCACCTGGAGGACCTGCCCGAGGCACCGGCCGCCGACACCGGGGATGCCGAGGCCATCGCCGCCGATCTCCACGAGCCCCGGCCGCCCGAGACCGGTACGGCCCTGGAGGACCTTCTCGACACCTTGTTCGACGAGGCGATCCCGGCCTCCCTGACCACCCCCCACCCCGGCTACCTGGCCTACATCCCCGGGGGCGGCGTGTTCCACGCCGCCGTGGCCGACCTGATCGCCGATGCCACCAACCGGTACGTCGGCACCTGGTTCGCCGCCCCGGCCCTGGCCCGCATCGAGGCCGACGTCATCGAGTGGTTCTGCCGGATGGTGGCCTACCCGGACGAGGCCTTCGGCCTGCTCACCACCGGCGGCTCGATGGCCAACCAGATCGCCATCACCACCGCCCGGCGCGAACGCCTGCCCGAGGACTTCCTCGACGGCACCCTCTACGTCTCCGACCAGGCCCACCACTCGGTGGCCAAGGCCGCCGTCCTGGCCGGGTTCCCGGCCGACAACGTCTGCAAGATCCCCAGCGATGACACCTACCGCATCGACGTCGACGCTCTGGAGACCACCATCGCCCAAGACCGGGCCGATGGCGACCGACCGTTCCTGGTCGTCGCCAACGCGGGATCGACCAACACCGGCGCCGTCGACGACCTGGCCGCCCTAGCCGACCTCTGCCAGGACCAGGACCTCTGGCTCCACGCCGATGCCGCCTACGGCGGGTTCTTCGCCTTGACCGACGAAGGCCAGAGCAAGCTAGCTGGCCTGGACCGTGCCCACTCGATCACCCTGGATCCCCACAAGGGCCTCTTCCTCCCCTACGGGACCGGGGCCTTGCTCGTCCGGGAGGCCGGCGCGTTGCACCGGGCCCACGCCGTCACCGCCGACTACATACCAGAGCACGACCCGAGCTCGGACCTGGTGGACTTCAGCCAGATCAGCCCGGAGCTCTCCCGGGACTTCCGGGGCCTGAGGGTCTGGCTCCCGCTCAAGCTGCACGGCCTTGGCCCCTTCCGCGCCAACCTGCAGGAGAAGCTCGAACTGGCCCGGTGGGCCGCCGACGGGGTGGCAAGCCTCGACCACGTCACCATGGTCGCCTGGCCCCAGCTGTCGACCCTGGCCTTCCGGCTGGAACCCCCCGGTGTCCAGGGGGAGGCCTTGGACGCGCTCAACCGGGCCTGGATGGATGCGGTCAACCAGCGCTCCCGGGTGCACCTGTCGGGGACCACGCTGGACGGCCGGTTCACGGTGAGGATCAGCGTGCTCTCGTTCCGGACGCATCGGGCCCACGTGGACGCCTGCATCGAGGACCTGGCACAGACGGCAGACGAGGTCCTCGCCGACGCGGGCCACCAGAGCTAACCCTGGAGGATCGACGCCAATCTCCCGGGATCCAGGTTACCGCCGCTGACCACGGCCACGATCGGCTCTTCAAGCTCGTCACGATAGCGCTGGGCAGCAGCAAGACCGGCAGCACCGGCACCCTCGGCGACCACGTGGGTCTCGGTGGCCAGGTGCCGGATGGCGGCCTCCAGCTCATCGTCGACGACGGTCAGGGCTCCGTCCAGGCGCTCCTTGAGCACGGGCCACATGTAGCTGAAGACGCGGTCGGTAGCCATGCCGTCGGCGAACGTGTCCGGCGGACCGGTGACCTCGGCCTGACCTGTCTCGAAGCTCCGGGCCAGCGCCGGGGAGGTCGAGGACTGGACCCCGTACACCTGGACCTCGGGCTGCAAGGCCTTGGCGGCCGTGGCGACACCGCTGGAGAGCCCACCGCCACCGACCGGCACCAGGATCGTGGCGACCTCCGGCAGGTCCTCGACGATCTCCAGCCCCACGGTCCCCTGACCGGCCACGATGGCCGGATCCCCGAACGGATGGACGTAGGTGGCCTCCCCGGCATGTGGGAAGCTGGTGGTCTGCATGGCGTCCATGATCTCCTCGTGGGGCAACCGACGGATGCTGGCGCCCAGGGCCTCCATCTTGTCCACCTTGTCCTGGACGGCGTCCTCGGGCACCCAGACGGTGCACGGCGCGCCCAGGTGCCTGGCACACCAGGCCACCGCCTGGCCGTGGTTGCCGGCGCTCACGGTGACGAACCCGGCCTGCCGCTCGGCCTCGGTGGCCTGCCGCATCCGGTTCCAAGCACCCCGGAGCTTGAAGGCGCCGGTCCGTTGGAGCGCTTCGAGCTTGAGGGAGATGCCTTCCTCGTGGCGGGACGCCGGGAGCAGCGGGGTCCGCCATGCCACACCCTCGATGGTCTCGGCGGCGTGCTCGATGTCCTTGAGATCGACAGCCAACAGCTCCTCAGCCATGGACCGCCAGCGGGCTGCCGGACCATAACGATGTGCCAGGGGCCCCTACGTGGAGGGAGGGCACGCAACCTTCTTCGAGGACGGGTTCTCTGTCCTCGCGATGAGCGCTGAGCAGCGTCTGGCCGAGCTGGAGCTCGAGCTCCCCGAGCCCATGGCACCGGTGGCGGCCTACCGGCGCGGCGTCCAGGCCGGGAACCTTCTCGCCATCGCCGGCCAGGGCCCGGTGCGCGACGGCGAGATCGTCCACCAGGGCCGGCTGGGTGAGGACCTGGATGTCGACGAGGGCCGCCAAGCGGCACGGTTGACCGGTCTGAACGTGCTGGCAGCGGCCCGGGCCTCGCTTGGGAGCCTGGATCGGATCCAGCAGGTCTTCCAGGCGACCGTCTACGTCGCCGCCGACCCCGGGTTCCAGGACCACCCGGCCGTCGCCGACGGTGCCACCCAGCTCTTCGAGGAGATCCTGGGTGAACCCGGGAAGCCGGCCCGCGCGGCCGTGGGCGTCTCCAGCCTCCCCCTTGGTATCCCGGTGGAGGTCGAGACGATCCTCGAGGTCGCCCCCGAGGCCTGACCTGGACGCCACCCCCCTCGGCACCCCGTTTGGTCGGGTCGGTGCCCGGACCGTAGATGACTTGAGCTTCGGCCGCCTACGCACCTGCCAGCATGGGTTTCTCCTGGCCCGAGGATGTCGATCGCCTCCCCGATGAACCGTGGACCCGCCAGCCGGTCCAGGAGCTGGCCCTGGACTACGACACGGTGGAGGAGCATGACTGGTACGAGAACCTCGACCCGACCGTGACCGCCCTCGACAAGGGTCTCGAGGACGGTGACATCCTGGTCGACTACAGCGGCGGCACCGGGATCCTGATCGAGCGGCTGCTCGACACGTGGGGCGACCGTCCGATCGGGATCGTCAACGTCGACAGCTCCCGCAAGTTCCTACGGTTGTGCCTGGAGAAGTTCGACGACGAGCCCAGGGTGGCCTGCCGGTTGATCGACTACCTCAAGGACGAGGGCCGGCTCCAGCTGGTCGACGAGGTCCTCGACCCTGCCTTGCTCGACCGAGGGATCGATGCCCTGGTCTCCACCAACGCCATCCACCTCTACTACGACCTGCCGGAGACCCTGGCCTCCTGGCACCGCATCCTGGCGCCCGACGGGTTCGTGCATGTCCAGTCCGGGAACATCCGCCGGGAGGACAAGCCGGCCAAGCGGTGGATCATCGATGAGACCGTCCACGCCATCGCGGACGAGGCCCGCACCGTCGTCCTGACCGACGACCGGTTCGGTGCCTACCGTGACGCCCTGGAGGACGAGGAGCGGATGGCCGCCCACGACGAGCTGCGTAGCAAGTACTTCCTCCCGGTCCGGTCCCTGGACCACTACCTGACCGCCCTGGAGGAGGCCGGGTTCGAGATCACGTCGGTGGACCACCGATCCGTCG
>CAZBKU010000064.1:7878-12304 GCA_964492585.1 uncultured Thermoplasmatales archaeon
CGGGTCGAGGAGTGGCTCGAGTTCCTCTCGGTCTACCATGCTGGCGTCCTGGGCTGGATCGGCGGAACACCCAAGGTCGAAGGGAGCGAGCCCGACGAGGGCGCCGTCCAGGATCGCCTGGCCGTGCTCGAGGTGGCCACCCACCGGGTCTTCGAGCACAAGGCGACCTTCATGACCGAGTGGACCTACATCACGGCCGAGCCGGCATGACCCTCGTCCGGGTCCATCGCCGGGGCCAACCCCCGCCAGGTCGGAGGCTCAGGCGTCTTGGTTCTGCTGTTGACAGTAGGCCAACCGGTCCTCTTGGATCTGCTGGGCTTGCTCGTCGGTCTTGGGCGTGACCAGGGCTTCGGCTCGGACCAGGGTGTTGGCCGCCATGCCCTCTTGGTAGCCATCCTGGGCCTCGACCGTCGGCAGGTTGGTCAAGGCTTCGGCGTGGGTCCAGGCCTCCTCCCGCCAGGTGTAGACGACCAGCAGGCTGCTGTCGCCCAAGAGGGAACCCTCGTCGGCCGCCGGATCGTAGTTCTCCTCCAGGGCCTGCCGGGAGTCCGGGCGGGAGGCGGCCAGGACCTCGTTGATCCGGTCGTAGTCCTCCTTGCGCTGTTCCTCGACGATGTCCATGGCCTCGGTCACGAGCCCCAGGTCGTAGTTGACGTGCACGTTGATCCCGAGCAACGCATCCTCGGTGACCGTGGTCTCTCCCGAGGCGGTCCGTTGGAACGCGTCGAGCCAGGGCTGGCTGATGGCCTCAAGGTCGTCCTCCATCCAGGCGTCGATGGCCACCTCGTAACGTTCGGCGAAGGCGATGGTCCACCACGCCACGAACTCGTTGTCCTCGAAGAACCCGTCCTCGATGTGGGCGACCACGGTCTCGGTGGTCACCAGGTAGAGCAAGGCGAACACCGCTACCGGGTCACAGGCAGCATCCAGGGCCTGCCACCGCTCGGTCATCCGGTCGACCGTGGTCGACAACGCGTCCAACGCCTCAGGGCTGGCAGGCGTAGGATCCTCGGCGGGGCCTACGTCGGCCAGGATCCCATCGGAGGCTCCCGCGTGGACGCTGGTACCATCGGCTTCGACGCCGGTCTGGATGTAGACGTTCGCTTGACTGGCTCCAGCGACCAACAGGACAAGGCTCAGTGTGGCTAGGGTCCGAAGCTTCAAGGGGAAGACCTCCGCGAGCCCGCCCCCGGACGCGGAGCAAGCCCGAGAAGGAGATGCCGGTGCGAGTTCAAGACCCTTGGGGCCTGGCATCCGGTCGGTTGCTCAGCGCGCTCAACGTCGGCCGAGGTTGAGGTCGCCGTCCTCGTCGTACTCGAAGGTCAACCGTTCGCGATCCTGCCAGGCCTCGGGCGTCTGGAAGAGCGCGCTGGCGATCATGGGCAGCCCGATGGTCATGTCGCAGTAGGCGGTGGCCTTCACCGCGTCCTTGGATATCTTCCCCCACGATTGGGCCTCCTCCAGCGTGCATCCGCTGAGCGCACCCCAGTAGGGCGCATCGGTGGTGATCTGGATGGCGTACTGGTGGCCACCCGGGTCGTGGCCGAGGATCTCGCTGATGACCTCGGTCTGCTGGATGTAGTTCTTCGGCACGCCCCCGCCCAGGTAGATCACGCAGGTCTTCTCGCTCTTGTACTTCACCTGGGCCAGCTCGTAGGCATCCTTGACCGGATCGATCCAGGGGTAGTCGTCGCCGGCCTGGCGGGCTTCGAGCATGCCGTGGACCATGCCGATCCCGATGCTGGAGTCGTTGAGCGCCGGCGCGAACATGGGTGTGTCCGTCTGGGCGGCCTGGACGACGAAGCTGTCGGGATCGTCGAAACGGTCGCCGAGGAACTCGAGGATCTCCCGGCTGGTGTGTGCCCGGGGGTCCAGCTCGTTGAGCAGCTTGCCGAGGTACTCGTCGGTCTCGCGGAACTTCTCCTCGTCGACCAGCGTGTCGTAGAGCCGGTCGAGGAAGAGCTCGCGCAGTTGGATGTCGTCCATGTCTGGCTCGGCACGCCAGTGGTCGTAGCCCCGGCACTGGTAGAGGTCCTGGTAGGGCTGGCTGCCGACGGTCACCATGGCGTCCACCAACCCGTGCTCGATGAGCCGCGCGAAGACGCGGCGAAGCCCCCCTGCGATGCAAGACCCGGCCACGCCCAGGATGATCGTGGGACGATCGGGATCGGTGAGCGCGTTCTCCCAGACCTGGTAGGCCATGCCCAGGCCCCGGGCCTGGAAGCTCATCTGGCCCATGGCCTCGACCAGATCACGCACCGAGCCCACCTCGGTCGGGTCGACCTGGTGGATCGGCGTCTGGAGCAGGTTCTCACGCGTGTAGGTCACATCGCGCTGGCGTCGGTCTGGGCTCAACAGGGCACCTCGCCCCGGCCAGGCACCACGTCGACAAAAAGCCACCGTAGAAGGAAGGGAAGGACGCAGGAGACCCGGCGGGGGACACGCCCACCGCCGGGGAGATCGCCGATGGCTCACGCGTCGGTCTCGGTGGCCGAGCCGACGTCGGCTTCAGCGCCGGCCTCGGCAGCGGCCTCGACGGCCTGCTGGGGCATGCCGTGACCGTGGCTGTGCTCCTCGAACGACTCGCGGGTCATGGTCTCGACCAGCTCGACCGTCTCAAGCTCGGTGTGCTCGAAGAGATCGTGGCCCAAGCGGTGCTTGGCCATGAAGAACTGGGGATCGTTGGCCGCCTCCTCGGAGAGGCCGATGCGGGCGGTGTCGCCCTCGACCTCGACCTCGAAGTCGTCGACGCGGGTGACCTGGTAGTCGATACCCAAGAGGGCGCGGACGCGCTCGGCGGGGTCCTCGACACGCTCGACCACGTTGAACTTGTAGGTCAGGGTCCGCCCGGCCATCGGGTGGTTGAAATCGACCCGGACCCGGCTGGCGGTCGCCTGGGTGATCACACCGCGCTCGTTGCTGATCTCCACCTGGTTGCCCGGGATGGGATCGATGTCGGCCTTCTCGAACTCCTTGCGGGGGAACACGCGGACCTGGTCGGGATCGTGCTCGCCGAACCCCTTCTCCGGGGGTACCTCGGTCTCGGTCTCGTCCCCGATCTCGGCCTCGAGCAGCGCGTCCTCGAAGCCGGGGACCAGGCGTCGGCCACCAAGCAGGACGGGCATCGGTTGGAGCTCGATCTCGGGCTCCCAGCCCTCATCCTTGGCGACGTCCGGCCGGGTGGTGTCGAAGAGGTCGCCCTCGTCGGTCCAGGCTTCGAAATCCACGAGGACGATGTCGCCCTCCGAAAGACCGTCGCTCATCTCATGTCACCTTGGCCGGCCAGTCGGCGAGGGGTATTTCAATGTTCGCGGCGGCCTGGCGGCTTAACGAACCGGCCACTCTCCTTAAGGGCGAACCAGCCAAGCACCGGCTCGATGTGGGAGAAGCTGAGCATCGTCTTGCTGTTGAGCGTGGCGCTGACAGGATGCATGGGGCTCCAGACCGGTGAGGAGGTCGGACCCCTGGAACAGGCCAACGACCAGCCGGCCAACGAGACCGACGACCAGAGCGCGCGCGGTGACGGACAGGCCGCCACCGATGGGGAGGCCAACGAAACCGACACCCGAGACGACACCGACGAGCAGACGGGCCAGGATCAGGGCAACCAGGCTGGGCAGGAGGACGGCACGAGCTCCGATGAGGACGCCTCCGATGGGGAAGACGCACCCGTACCATGGGCCCGCAACGGCTCCGTGGAGCTGGGATGGGTGGCCGCCGCCGGCGCCAACTTCACCGGCCAGGCGCCCCAAGCCAGCGCCCAGGGCCAGGGAGACGCCGAGCACTGTCCCACAGCCCGGTTGGCCGTCGCCGCCGGGACCGGCGACCTGGTGATCACCGTGGCCGCCCAGCCGGTGAACACGTCTGGCTCAGAGGATCCGGCCAACACGACGGCCCTCGGCGCGGGCCTGTACACCGTCTACCTCCAGACCGCAGACGGGCAGGAGATCCTCCTTGATGGCACCGAGGCGCTGGCTGCCGACGGAGCCAACCTGACCTACTCGACCAGCGACCCAGCCCCGGGACCGTGGACCATCGAGATGCGGCCCATGGGTCCCGTCGTCCAGCAGACGTGGACCGTCGACGCCGGTCTATCCGGACAGGCTGTGGACCTGCCGGGCGCGCTCACGTACGAGACGACGTGCTGAAGCTCGGCCGGGGACACCGGCCTGACGGGCCTACACCGGGCCCAGCAGCTCCACCAGAAGCCCTCCCGACAGATAGTAGTACGAGGGGTACCTTAGAGGGGTTGCACACGGCGCTTGCGTCGTGGACCATCCGCATCTCGGAGAGGAGCGCGGCATACTCGCTCCCACTCCTGCCCCCCTCGAGGGGATGGAGAACGAACTCGGAGGGGAACGTGCTTCGGCACGCTTCCTGAGGGGACAACCGGGATGGCCGGCTGAGAAGCCGGAGCCTGAAAGGG